>JAZSJP010000001.1:0-13692 GCA_045534395.1 Eubacteriales bacterium
TTCCGCATACCCCAGAACCATTCATTTTGATAAAATCTCCGCCATTGCCAAGGAAGTTGGCGCGTACTTTATGGTAGATATGGCTCATATTGCGGGCTTGGTTGCCGCAGGCTTGCACCCCAATCCCGTGCCCTACGCAGATATAGTTACGACAACGACTCACAAGACCCTGAGAGGTCCTCGCGGCGGCTTGATCCTCTGTAAGGAAGAATTGGCAAAAGCCATTGATAAGGCCATCTTCCCCGGAAATCAAGGCGGTCCTTTGATGCACGTTATCGCGGCAAAAGCGGTTTGTTTCGGAGAAGCTCTGGAGCCGGAATTTAAGGAATATCAAACCCAAATTGCTGACAATGCTCAAATTCTTGCAAAGGCTCTGTTGTCCAAGGGACTGAAGCTGGTCTCCGGCGGAACCGATAACCATCTGATGCTTTTAGACCTGAGAGGCACCGGTGTTACGGGCAAAGAATTGGAACACCGTTTGGACGAAGTTCATATTACGCTGAACAAAAACGCCGTGCCCGCAGATCCCGAAAAGCCCACGGTGACAAGCGGGGTACGTATCGGAACTCCTGCCGTGACCACCCGCGGCTTCGGCGAAGAAGAAATGCTGAAGATTGCGGAATATATCGACTTGACAATCCGTGATTTTGAGAACAGCAAGAAAACGATTCTTTCGGGCGTTGCCGAAATCTGCAAAAAATTCCCCATGTACAACTAAAAGTTATGCTCTGCCGATGGGCAGAGCATTTTTTTCGTTAAAAACCCAATTCCCGCCACAACTGACGGCGGAAATCTTCGGTGCTGTCCCACAAAATACTGAAGAGAACCACGGCGGAAACGATTAAAAATAAAGTCATAAAAACCTCTCCTTCTTCTTTTATGACTTTATTATACACCATGAAACGTCCCATAAAACGGACAAATCCACCGAAAATAAATTTCGGTGGATCATTTTTATGAATAAAGATATTGTTGTAACGATGGGAATTGTTCTTCTCCCAAGCGGAGACCTTCTTCGTAGCCTTTCCGAAGAACGGACATATCCTTTTCCGCACGGCGGATCCCCAAAGGCGTTTCAGGTGCGATAACGAAGATTTTTCCGTCCTTTTCCAAAGATGCAATCTGATCCAAGGAATGATTGTAGGCTTCATGGCGTACTTTCATATCTTCCACAAGATTAGGATATTTTCGGTATTTTGCCGAAATCAACGGCAAAAAACGTTCCGGAGCTTTGCGATAATCTCGATGTTGTGTTAAAATAACAATCACTTTATCGCACCCCATTTCCAAAGCCTTTTCCACGGGAATAGGGTCGGAAACGCCGCCGTCAAGGTATGGAATCCCCGAAAGAGGAACCATGCGGGCAAGGAGCGGCAACGAACCGGACGCGCGGACGAAATCCACGTCGCGAATCATATCCTTTACCTGCAAATATTCCGGTTTTCCCGTAATGCAATTGGTAACGACGGTATAAAAATCAGTCGCTTCTTGCAAAAACGCCTCGTTGTCAATGGGATAAAGTTCTTCGGGAATTTTATGATATAAAAAATCCGCACCGAAGAGATCCCCTGTTTTCAAGAGGCTGTAAACGCTACAATAATCTCTTTCCTTCCGATAATCGGTCATGACGGCAAAACCGCGCCCCGGTTGTTTACAGAGAAAACTGCAAGCAAGACAGGCACCGGCAGACACACCGATACAAAGGTCGGTTTTTAAATTCTTATTTAAAAACACGTCCAAAACCCCGGCAGTAAACACGCCACGCATGGCACCGCCTTCCAAAACAAGTCCGATCTTCATGGAAATCCTTTCTACGAAAGAGCCTCATCAATAGCTTTTGCGGCGGTTTTTCCCGCACCCATGGCAAGAATCACCGTTGCGGCTCCCGTTACGGCATCGCCGCCGGCATATACACCGGGGCGGCTGGTCAAACCATCTTCATTGACGACAATTCCGCCTTTTTTATTGACTTGCAAGCCGTTGGTGGTGGATTTTATGAGAGGATTGGGGCTGGTTCCGATGGACATAATAACGCAATCCACGTCAAGAACAAATTCCGAACCGGGGATTTCCACGGGACTGCGGCGTCCCGAAGCGTCGGCTTCCCCCAATTCCATGCGGACACAACGAATTCCCGTAACCGTACCGTTTTTGGCGTCACGTTTATCGTCGGGATTTCGGTATCCCAAAATTTCGGTGGGATTACAAAGCAAAAGGAATTCGATTCCTTCTTCTTGAGCGTGTTCCACTTCTTCCTTCCGTGCCGGCAATTCTTCCATACTGCGGCGATAGATGATATACACCTTTTCTGCACCGAGTCGAAGAGCGGTACGGGCGGAATCCATGGCAACGTTGCCGCCGCCGACCATTGCAACGCGACGGGAATTCTGAATGGGGGTGGCAGAATCGGAACGGTAGGCTTTCATCAAATTACTGCGGGTCAAATACTCGTTGGCGGAGTAAACGCCCTTGAGGGATTCTCCGGGAATTCCCATAAAGCGAGGCAATCCGGCGCCGCTTCCGATAAATACGGCTTCGTATCCCATGGCAAACAAATCGTCCACCGTCAGGGTTTTTCCGATGACCGTATTGGTTTCGATTTTGACACCCAAAGATTTCAGCGTCTCCACTTCCTTGCGGACAATCTCCTTGGGAAGACGGAATTCGGGAATTCCGTAAACCAAGACGCCGCCGGGCACGTGGAGTGCCTCAAAGACGGTGACGTCGTATCCTTTTTTGGCTAAGTCACCGGCGCAAGCAAGCCCCGAAGGTCCCGAACCCACGACGGCGACGCGATGACCGTTATACGGTTTGGGAGAGGGAGTATTTTTTGAATGGTCGTTGTGCCAATCTGCCACAAAACGTTCCAATCGACCGATGCCCACGGGCTCATCCTTGATTCCTTGGACGCATTTGCTTTCGCATTGCAATTCCTGGGGACATACCCGACCGCAAACGGCGGGGAGGGACGAAGATTCGGAAATCACTTCGTAAGCACCTTCAAAATCCCCTTCCTTGACCTTTTGGATAAAGCGGGGAATATGAACGTTGACGGGGCAACCGGCGACGCAAGGCATGTTTTTGCAATTCAAACAACGTGCCGCTTCCAAAAGCGCGGTTTGGTCGGAATACCCCAAGGCGACCTCGTCAAAATTGCGGGCGCGAATTTGGGGCTCTTGGGTGGGCATGGGATTCTTTTTGGGATCCATGTTGGGCATATCACTCCACCTCCTTGTTCAAGAGATTGCACTGTTCCTCATAGGCGTGGCGTTCAAAATCGCCGTACATGGAAGCGCGTTCCATAGCCTCGTCAAAATCGACTTCAAAGCCGTCGAAATCGGGACCGTCCACGCAAGCGAATTTGGTCTTTCCGCCCACGGTCAGCCGACAACCGCCGCACATTCCGGTACCGTCGATCATAATGGGATTCATGGAGAGGGTGGTTTTAACCCCAAAGGGGCGTGTTGTGGCAACCACATACTTCATCATAACCAAGGGACCGATAGCGATGACTTCATCGTAGGTCTCCCCTGATTCCAATACTTCTTTTAAAGGCTCGGTAACAAGTCCTTTCCGTCCGACAGAACCGTCGTCGGTCATGACGGTAAGCTTCGTAGAGGATTTTGAAAATTCTTCTTCCAAAATCAGTAAATCACGGTTTCGGAATCCGACAATGGAATGAACTTCACAACCCATTTCATGCAATTTTTGAGCAATGGGCAACGCAATGGCACACCCGACGCCGCCCCCGACGATACAGACTTTTTTCCGTCCTTCCAATTCCGTGGCATTCCCCAAAGGCCCCACGAAATCACAGAGGCTGTCTCCCACCTGCTTACGGTTTAAGGCAGCAGTGGTTGCTCCGACGATTTGAAAAATGATGCGGACGGTTCCCCGTTCCCGGTCGTATCCGGCAACGGTCAAGGGAATCCGCTCTCCGTCATCATTCACCCGAAGGATCACAAACTGTCCGGGTTCGGCTTTTTTTGCGACGAAGGGAGCTTCAATGTCCATCATGGTAACGGTGGAATTCAATTCTTTTTTGAAAACGATAGGATAACTCATACAAAACCTTTCTGTAAGGCAATATCATTCAATTTCTTGCAGACCGCACAAAATTGCTTCTTTATCCGCAACGCGGAAAGAGACGCGAAGTCGGTCGCACTCGAAGGAATAGACTCGATTCGGATCCGATTGATAGGCGGGGTGTGGATCTTCCGCAAGAACCGATCGAATCAACTCTGCTCGCTCAGGAGAAAGACGATTCAAATAATCCTGTGGATCGGAAACAGACAGGGCGTAATCGGTAACGGGATCGGCAAATCCGCCCACGGCGTTTGATACGCAATCGGAAGACGGAAGATAGGGTTTGATATCGTAGATGGGTGTTCCGTCCATTAAATCCGCACCGAGAACCTCGATATAAGGACCGTCGGGAGAAGAAAGCACCACGGATTTGATTTCTACGCAAGACAACCCCAAGGGATTGGGACGGTAGGGAGAACGGGTGGCAAAAACACCCATGCGCCGATTCCCACCCAAGCGCGGAGGACGGACGGTGGGAGACCAATCGGTTTGTTCTGCCTCGGAAAACTCCCAAATGATCCACAAATGAGAAAACCCTTCCAACCCACGCAGAGCATCGGGGTTGCGATATTCCGGAGCAAAGACGATGCGGGAAAGGATTTGGGATACACGTCCGCTTTGACGTGGGATTCCGAACTTTCCGGGGAAAGGGCTCTGAATATGGGCAATGACGTTTAGGGTCAGTTCTTCCTTCATTTCCGGCTCTCCATCAAAGGCTTCAGATATTGTCCCGTATAAGATTCGGGGCATTGAGAAACTTCCAAGGGCGTTCCCTGAACAACGATATTTCCGCCTCCGTCTCCCCCCTCGGGACCTAAGTCGATAACGTGGTCACAAACTTTGATAACGTCCAAATTATGCTCAATCACCACGACGGTATTCCCCGCATCGGTCAGACGTTGAAGAACGTCGATAAGACGGTGTACGTCTGCCGTATGAAGGCCGGTGGTAGGCTCGTCCAAAACGTAGACGGTCTTTCCGGTGGAGCGTTTGCTCAGCTCCGTTGCCAATTTGACCCGTTGCGCCTCGCCACCGGAAAGGGTGGTGGACGACTGACCGATTTTAAGGTATCCCAAACCAACGTCAAAAAGCGTCTGCAATTTTCGGCGCAAGGCGGGGAAATTCTCAAAGAATTTCAATCCCTCTTCCACGGTCATTTCCAAAACCTCGTAGATATTCTTTCCTTTGAATTGAATCTCCAAGGTTTCCCGATTATAACGTTTTCCGCCGCAGACGTCACAGGGGACGTAAATATCGGGGAGAAAGTGCATTTCGATTTTAGTGACACCGTCTCCGGCACACGCTTCACAACGGCCGCCGTCCACGTTGAAGGAAAAACGACCTGCGGAATATCCCTTGGCTTTTGCTTCGGGAGTTGCGGCGAACAGTTCGCGGATCTCGTTGAACATCCCCGTATAGGTGGCGGGATTGGAACGGGGCGTTCTGCCGATGGGACTTTGGTCGATATTGACTACTTTATCCACCTGCTCCAAGCCGTCAATTCCGTCGCATTCCCCGGGGATTTCGTGGGCGCGGTTCAAAGAAGACGCCAAAGTTTTATAAAAGATTTCGTTAATCAAGCTGGATTTTCCCGACCCGGAAACACCGGTAACACAGGTAAACACCCCCAAAGGAATTTTTACGTCAATCCCCTTGAGGTTATTTTGGCGAGCGTTGCGCACCGTCAAAAAGCGATTGCTGAGAGGTCGAGTTTTTTGAGGAATTTCAATAGATTTCCGTCCGGAGAGATATTCTCCGGTGATAGAACCTTCACAGGTCAAAACGCCGTCGAACTCCCCGGAATAGACGACCTCTCCCCCGTGAATTCCCGGTCCGGGGCCGATGTCCACGAGCCAATCGGCTTGGCGCATAGTATCTTCGTCATGCTCCACGACAATAAGAGTATTCCCCAAATCCCGCAAGCGTTTCAGCGTTTCGATAAGTTTGGAATTATCTCGTTGATGAAGTCCGATGCTGGGTTCGTCCAAAATATAAAGAACGCCCGTGAGAGACGATCCGATCTGGGTTGCCAAACGAATCCGCTGAGATTCTCCTCCGGAAAGAGTTCCCGAAGAACGAGAGAGGGTTAGATAATCCAGACCGACGCTTTTTAAAAATCCCAAACGGGAACGAATCTCTTTGAGAATCAGATCGGCAATGGCGGCTTCTCTTTGGGTTAATTTCAAACCGTCAATAAACGCCAACGCCTGTCCGATGGGAAGGTGACAGAATTGATCAATATTCAATCCCCCCACAGTAACGGCAAGGGAGATTTCGTTCAGCCGCGCTCCGTGACAGTCAGGGCAAGGCTTGTTGCTCATGAGAGCCTCGTATTCTGCTTTTGCATAGGCACTCGAGGTGGCTTTATAACGGCGCTCTACCGTGGGAATTACGCCTTCGAAACCGTCGCAACCGTAGAGAAGGTCGTGAAGGGTTTCGGGTTTTAAATCCTGAATGGGAGTGCTTAGCAAATCGCCGTGCGCCTTATAAATGGCATTTACGGCTTTCATGAGATAGGGATTTCCGGTGACACTGCCGAATCCCATAATGCCGATGCCGCCCTCTAAAATATTCTTTTCCGGGTCGGGAAACACACGATCGGGATCAATGCCCATCAAATAACCGAGCCCGCTGCAAGTCTTACAGGCACCCATGGGGTTATTAAAGGAAAACATACGAGGCGTCAGTTCTTCCATTCCGATTTCGTGTTCGGGGCAGGAATAACGCTGAGAAAAAGTTCGGTCTTCGGTACCGTCAAAAACGGTAATCAAACCTTTTCCGATACGGGAAGCGGTCTCGCAAGAATCGGTCAGCCGACGGCGAACGTCGGGGCGCACCGAGAGACGATCCACCACGATTTCAATATTGTGTTTTTTGTTTTTTTCCAAAGAGATCTCGTCCATAAGATCGCAGATCACACCGTCCACCCGAACACGAACAAAGCCGTGCTTGCGGTAATCGGAAAAGAGTTTGGCAAATTCACCTTTTCTGCCACGAATGACGGGAGCGAGAATTTGAATCCGCGTGCCTTCGGGGTATTCCATAATGCGATCGACGATTTGATCCAAGGGTTGCTTTTTGATCTCCACACCGCAAACGGGACAATGGGGAATTCCGATGCGGGCATACAAAAGGCGGAGATAATCGTAAATTTCCGTGGTAGTTCCCACGGTGGAGCGAGGATTTTTGGATGTGGTTTTTTGGTCGATGGAAATGGCGGGAGAAAGTCCGTCGATACTGTCCACGTCAGGCTTTTCCATCTGCCCCAAAAACATTCGGGCATAAGAAGAAAGGGATTCCACGTAACGACGCTGTCCCTCTGCATAAATGGTATCAAAAGCCAAGGACGACTTTCCCGAGCCGGAAAGCCCGGTAAAAACGATAAATTTATCCCGAGGAATGGTCAGATCAACGTTTTTCAGGTTGTTCTGCCGTGCACCGCGGATTACCAACTTTTCTACCATATCACTTCACTCCTTTCAAACGAATGATCTCGTCGCGAAGCCGTGCCGCATATTCAAAATCAAGGGTTTTGGCGGCGGCGTTCATTGCTTTGGTCAGTTTTTCTATGAGGCGATTTCGCTCTTCTTTGGACAGGGTTGCACCGTCGGCAGGACGCTTTTCCAATCCCTCCGAATCTTTGGCGACGGTAGAAAAATTCATGCCGCCGTCAATCTTTTTGACAATGGTTTTGGGCACGATGCCGTGCTTTTCATTGTGCGCCATTTGAATTCCGCGACGGCGCTCGGTCTCTCGAATGGCACCTTCCATGGCGGGGGTAACGGAATCTCCGTACATAATGACCTTACCCTCGGCGTTGCGGGCGGCTCTTCCGATAATTTGAATCAGAGACGTTTCGTTCCGCAAAAAGCCTTGCTTGTCTGCGTCCAAAATTGCCACCAAGGAGACCTCGGGGAGATCCAATCCTTCCCGAAGGAGATTGATTCCCACCAACACGTCAAAATCACCGGTGCGCAGATCTTTTAAAATCTGAATTCGATCCAAGGTTTCTATATCGTGGTGCAGATAACGAACGCGTATATCCATCTTGCCCAAATAATCCGCCAAGGATTCCGCAAGTTTTTTGGTTACGGTAACCACCAAAACCCGCTCTTTCTTGGCGATGCGGGCATTGATTTCGCTCAACAGATCGTCGATTTGTCCCTCCGTGGGACGAACGGAGATTTCGGGATCGAGAAGTCCGGTGGGGCGAATGATCTGCTCTACCGTTTGAGTCGAATTGGTCTTCTCAAATTCACCCGGAGTGGCAGATACGTATATCACTTGATTGACACGAGCGTCATATTCCCCAAAGGACAAAGGACGGTTATCAAAAGCAGAGGGCAAGCGGAATCCGAAATCTACAAGGCTGGTTTTTCGGGAGCGGTCTCCCCCACCCATGCCGCGAACCTGAGGCAAGGTAACGTGGGACTCGTCCACAAACATGAGATAATCCTTGGGGAAATAGTCCAAAAGGGTGTGGGGCGTCGAGCCAGGGGCACGCCCTTCCAAGATTCGGGAATAATTTTCCACGCCTTTGCAGTATCCCACCTGTTTGAGAAATTCCACGTCGTACATGGTACGCTCGGTAATGCGTTGCGCTTCAATAAGTTTACCTTGAGCGGTAAACCATGCGGCACGTTCTTCGGTCTCCCGCAAGATCTCTTCAATGGCTTTATCCATTTTATCGGAAGTCGTCAAATAGTGAACTGCGGGAAATACGGCGTAATAATCGTAACGGCAGATCAATTCTCCCGTGACGGGGTCGATTTCAGAGATACGGTCGATCTCGTCGTCGAAAAATTCCACGCGTATCAAACTTTTTTCGGAACTTGCCGGAAAAAGCTCTACCACGTCACCGTGAACACGGAAGGTCCCCCGAGCAATATCAAAATCGTTGCGGGAATAGTGAATTGCCGTCAATTCCCGCAAGAAAACTTCACGGTCTTTGGTTTGTCCTACGCGAACAGATACCACCTGTGAACGGTAAGATTCGGGGTCGCCCAAAGCGTAAATACAAGAAACGCTGGCAACAATGATGACGTCGCGGCGCTCAAACAACGCGGAAGTTGCGGAATGGCGCAGGCGGTCGATCTCGTCGTTGATGCTCATATCCTTTTCAATATAGGTATCGGTATGGGCAATGTAGGCTTCCGGCTGATAGTAATCGTAATAGGAAACAAAATATTCTACGGCGTTGTTGGGGAAATACTCTTTAAATTCGGAGCACAACTGCGCCGCAAGAGTTTTATTATGGGCAAGAATCAGGGTGGGACGGTTCATTTGGGCGATAATATTCGCCATGGTAAAGGTCTTTCCCGAACCGGTAACACCCAGCAGGGTCTGACGCTTATTTCCTTCTTTTAAGCCGCGAACCAACTGCTCGATGGCTTTCGGCTGGTCGCCGGTAGGTTGATATTCAGATGCCAATTCAAAGCGGTCCACGACAATGCCTCCTCTTATTTTTGGATTACATTATATTATAACACAAATTTCGGGGAAATGGAAGTAAAAGAACAAAGATATTACAAAAATGTTCTATTTATCCCGACGGCGCTTTCGACGGATGCGGTTGATATGCCGCTCGAAGTCGCCGTTGGAGATCAATTCAGCCAAAAGATATTGCTCAAACACGGGAACGGGGCAAGAAAATTTACCCACGGTGTTTTGGAACAAATTCAACAAAGGTTCAGGCAATATCATATAACCGACGCGAACCGACGGAGCAACGGTACGGGAAAAGGTGTTCATATAGATGACACGTTGAGGATCCAAAGAATAGACGGTGTCCTCAACTTTGGTGGAAACGGTGAATTCCGAATCAAAATCGTCTTCCACGATAAAACCGTTGCGCTCTTTTGCCCACCGGATATACTCGTGGCGTTTTGAGGCAGACGCGGTAACGCCGCTGGGGTAACTGTTAAAGGGAGTGACGTGCAAAACCGTCGCGTCGCTTCGGGAAAGCTCGTCGGTCAGAATGCCGTCGGCACCCATGCGCAGTTTGTCACAAGAGGCACCGTTTGCCCGGTAGACTTCGAGAATTTTTTCGTAGGAAGGATTCTCCACACCGTAACGGCGGGTGCGCCCCAACATTTGAACCACCAAACCGTAAAGGTATTCCGCACCGGAACCGATAACGATCTGTTCCGGAGTGGCGGAAATTCCCCGATTGCGGGCAAGATACGCGGACAACACCGTGCGCAGTTCCAAGCACCCGGAATTGGGGCAACGACACAAGAGACGGTCGGAATACTCTGAAAGAACTCTTCGATAGGTTTTTGCCAAGGTGGAATAGGGAAAGGAATCTTCCGATACGGGCGTGGGCGACGAAACCGAGGTTGTGCCATGGGGAATAGGAACGGAATGAACGTCTTGAAGTCGGTAACTCACGTAATATCCGCTTCGGCATCGGGATTCCAAATATCCTTCATCGCATAAAATTCCGTAAGCATGCTCCACGGTAATGACGCTGACTCCAACTTCTTCGGCAGCAATGCGCTTAGACGGAAGTTTTGCGCCGAAGGGATAACGCCCGGCAATAATATCTTCCCTCAGTTGTCGGTATAGTTGCATATAGGCGGGCACGGAAGACGTCAAATCAAGGGATCTCATCTGAATATACCGTTTTAACCTTTCTGAAAAATTCTATATATCCAATTATAATATATTTTCGCGTATTTGTAAAGAGGAAATTTCTGAAAATTCTCTTTTTGTGCCAAAAGTCAAAAAATTACATATAATAAGACAGAACTGCAAGGGGGTATTTTTATGAACGGATCGACCATACGAACCTTTCTCGGAGCAAACTCCGGCGAAGGCTTTTCCTCTCTGTACGAAACCTTTCCGGAAGAATTTCGCACAATTGTCATCAAAGGCGGGCCGGGAAGCGGAAAAAGCGGAATTATGAAAAAAATTGCCGCACAAGCCATAAAACGGGGACTGTTTGTAGAATACTGTTATTGCTCTTCCGATGCGGAATCGGTGGATGGAATCCGAATCCCGGAAAGAGGTCTCTGCGTGGTTGACGGAACGCCACCGCATTTGGCAGAGCCGAAATTCCCGGGAGCCAAGGATGAAATTTTTTATACGGGGCAATTTTGGGACGGCAAAAAATTGCAAAAATCTTTGAACGAAATTCAAGATTTGTCGGGTCGAATCCGTGGCTGTTTTGCTCGGGCATACCGTTACCTGACTGCCGCAGAAAAAACGGTGGAAGATATTCGTGCGGCGGTTCTTCCAAAAACTGACCGAGAAAAAATCAAACGCTTTGCAATATCCCTGGGAAGACGCCTCTTGAAAAAGAGTGGCGAAGCGTCGATCATTCACCCCCGTTTTTTGTCGGGAATTACTCCACAAGGCTTAATTTTGCACCGAGACACCGTATACACCTTGGCTGATAAGGTGTACGTATTGGAAGACCCTTATCGAATCTCCTATTTGTTTATTGAAGCGCTGCTGAATTTTGCTGTGGAATACGGACGGGAGATCTACGTTTTTTACGATCCCCTCTGCCCTTCCGTTCCTCAACACGTGGTTTTTCCCAAAGATGGAATCGCCTTCGTTACCTCGGATAAAACCTATTCCTTTGAACCGCAAAATGCCTATAAAATTCATTTGGAACGCTTTATCGAAACAGATGACGGAATGAAAGAGCAATGCCGCAACGCAGAACGGTTTTTGACGGCAGGATTAAAGGAAGCCCTGGCTTCTCTGAAACAAGAAAAAGCCTTTCACGATGATTTGGAAGAATTTTATATTGAAGCCATGGACTTTAAGGCGCTTAACGCCCACACCGCAAAACTCATAAAGTCCATCATTTGAGAAAAAAACGGCAGGGAAATCCCTGCCGTTTTCATTAAAATCTGTTTCGATATGCAATTTGCTTTCTTTTTTTTCGGAACCATTGAGGGTTCTCTTTTTTTACCTGAAGGTACACGATGGAACCCAAAACCGCAAGGGAAATAAAGACGAAATGCTCCGCCAAAAGGATCCAAGGTTGCCACGACGTTATCGTATTTACCATGTCGAGGACTATCCAGACGCCGTCGGCAATCCAAAGGGAACAGAGAATCCAAATACAGATCGCTTTCCCGCGGCGGCGGAACAAGATCAAGAGCGTCAAAACCGCCAAAAGAAGATATGCGGCAATATATACGAAATACAAAACTCTGGTAATCAAAAGATATTCCGGTTCCAACCAATCGGGATTGTGTTCCGTATAAAGAAAGACCCATTTAAAATAATATCCCCCCATCAACGGTTCCACGGACGTACCGAAGATCTGCCAAATCAAAGTCATGAGAAAGGTGGAGACCATAGGATAGAGACAAAGAGCAGAGATTGCCCGAAGTTTTCCTTTTGCCGACATAAAAGGCTCCTTTTCGTTTTTTATATTATAACAAATTGAACACTGTCTGTCAAGAATAAAAAAGTTTTTCCACAAATTTTTTAGGTTTTGAGTATAAATTTTCCGGATCAACAAATAATAGCAACACGACTGTTTTTTAAAGGAGATCTATATGAAAGCAACAGGAATCGTTCGTAGAATAGATGATTTGGGAAGAATCGTAATTCCCAAGGAAATTCGCAAAACCATGCACATTCGGGAAGGTGCACAGTTGGAGATTTTTACCGACAGCGACGGGGGTGTGATCTTCAAAAAATATTCACCTTTGGGAGAGTTGGACGAGTCGGTTATGGATTACGCAGAAACCGTGGCGAAGGTGACGGGAAACAACGTTGCCGTTGTGGACAAGGATTCGGTCATTGCCGCGGCGGGACCGGCTCGCAAAGAAGTGCTCCATAAAAGAATTTCTTCCGAATTGGAACAAGCCATGGAAGAACGTCGGCAATACGTTTACAAAATCGGAGAGGAGCGCAAACCCTTGTGTAAGGATCTGGAAAAGGCTTATGCCGGGATCATCAATCCGATTCTTTTGGAAGGGGACGCCATCGGAGCCATCGTTATGCTGATTCCCGACATGGGAAACGCGCCGAAAGAATCGGACGTCAACGTTCTGAACACCGCCACGCAAATTTTAAGTAAACAAATGGAAACGTAATAAAAAGACCGCTGACAGCGGTCTTTTACATATTAGAAAGGTTTATACCTATAAAAGATTATTTTCTGTGTAAAACCCTTGACGAAAAAAAGAAACTATGGTATACTGTACCTGAAATTTGAAACGCGAAAAAGGACTTGTCTATGCCAAAGAAAAAGCAACTGCGCATTGCCATTTTCGTCAGTGCACAAAACGTTATTCCCATTTATCAAACCATGCTCCTTGCTTTTGGGAAAAGTAACGTTGCGTATTTTTTGCGTGCCGAGGATATTTTCGGGGTTCTGACACAATGGAAGCCAACCACCCTGATTTTAGAGCCGGAACTCTTTCATCTTGCCAGAATTTCTCCGAACGATATTTGCGCACTGCAAAAAAAGATTCGCTACAAAATCGTGGCGTTATATCCAACGGAAGAATCATTGTCCGTGCGAGAAGCAATGACGGGATTAAATCCTGAAAAAGAATATATTTGTCCCAAAGAATACTTAACCATGGCAATGGAACTTCCTAAATTGTAAGTCGGATCGTAGCCATGTCGTTCTGT
>JAZSJP010000228.1:0-7165 GCA_045534395.1 Eubacteriales bacterium
CCGCTTGGCCTCCCGACTTTCCGCAATACAGGTCGAGGAGAACGTCGTCGGGAGAAAGGGTCTCGGTAGCGGCGGCGTAAATGGCTTCTGCCTGCAGGGTGTTGACCTGATAAAAAGAGCGAGGAGAAATGGCAAATTTGACACCGTTCATGGTATCGTAGATTCGTTCCGCTCCCGACAATAGGTGGAAACGGTCGCCGAAAATGACGTTGGTCTTTTTTGCGTTAAAATTCAGCCATACGCTTTTGACTTGAGGGAATTGCTCTAAAATTTCCGTCAAGGATTCTTTTGCGGAGACTTCTTTCATTCCCCCCGCGTTGACGGTAAGACAGACCATAATCTCCCCCGAATGGAAGCCTCGGCGGAGAAACAAGTGGCGCACCAATCCGCTGACCGAAGCCTCGTCGTAGGCAGAAATTCCGTTGTTCGAAATCCATGCTTCCACCCCTTGGACGATGGGCGCAAATTCTTCGTGTCCGGCAGCGCAATCTTGTATCGGAACCACCCGATGGGAGTGCAGAGAGTAAAACCCGAATTTTCCTTGCGGAGACAGGGGCAGTTGCAATTTATTCCGATATCTTGCTTCTTGAGGGGAAGCAACGCAGTCTTTGACGGTGATTTTATGAGGATAATTCAATTTATACGCCTGTTTGACGGCGTTGGTCTTGTATTCCAATTCCGCCTCGTAAGACACGTGATGAAAAGCACACCCCCCGCAAGACTCCGATACGGGACAGGCGGGTAAAATGCGATGGTCAGACGGTACGATTATCCCTTGTAAAATTCCCACGGCGTAATTTTTCAACACCTTGATAATGCGGCATTCTACAACATCGCCCACGGCGGCGGCACGGACAAAGACCGGAAACAGTCTTCCCTTCTCGTCCACGTGTCCGATGCCCGCACCGTCAAAGGTCATATCGGTAATGGACACCGTCACCAAATCGTTTTTTCTCATTGCGTACAATCCCCCATTTTATATATAAGTATTCTAACATAATAGAGAAAAAATGTCAAGCAAAATCCGAAAGAAAATGATTCTTCCCCCCGCTTTTTCTCTGAGAATCCGAACAATTCCCGAATTTTTTTCTCTTTTTCGGCACAAGGGTTGACAAAGGTCTAATAAATGAGGTATAATGAAATATTATAAGACCCATACCCGAAAGGATTTTTGACATGAGCAAAACCTACGTTCCCGAAGCCTACCGCTCAGAATTGGATCTGTACGATACCCAGACCGCCATCGGCAGCATCAAGGAAATTTTTATCGGACATCTGAGCCGTGCGTTGCACCTGCGCCGCGTGACGGCACCGCTCTTCGTCGACCCGAAAATGGGATTGAACGACGACCTCAACGGGGTAGAGCGCCCCGTTTCCTTTGACATTCCCTCGGCGGGCAAAGACGGACAGGTGGTTCATTCCTTGGCAAAATGGAAACGCATGGCGTTGCATCAGTACGGTTTTCGGGTGGGCAAAGGACTGTACACCGATATGAACGCCATTCGCAGGGACGAGGAGTTGGACAATCTCCACTCGGTCTACGTGGACCAATGGGATTGGGAAAAGGTCATCACCGCCGACTGTCGGACGGAAGAATATCTGAAATCCACCGTTCAATCCATCGTCAACGCCATTGTGGCAACGTCCCACGACCTGCGGGTGCGGTTTCCTCAAATCAAAACGGTGTTGAATCCCGACGTGACCTTCGTCACCTCTCAGGAATTGGAAGACCGCTATCCCAACCTGACCCCCAAGCAACGGGAACAGGAAATTACCAAAGAATGCAAGACCGTATATATCATGCAGATCGGAGACCTTTTGAAATCGGGCAACAAGCACGACGGACGCGCTCCCGACTACGACGATTGGACCCTGAACGGCGATATTCTCTTTTGGCACGAACCCCTCAACTGCGCCGTAGAAATTTCGTCCATGGGAATCCGCGTGGACGCAAAAGCCATGGACGAACAACTGAAAAAGTCCGGGTGTGACGATCGCAGAAATCTTCCCTTCCATAAAATGGTCTTGGAAGACCGTCTGCCTCTGACCGTCGGCGGCGGCATCGGACAATCCCGCCTTTGCATGCTTCTGTTGGGCAAGGTACACGTGGGCGAGGTTCAAGTCTCTTTGTGGGACGAAGAAACCCACCGCATCTGCCGAGAACACGGCGTAGAATTACTGTAATATAAATTGGAGGACGCAACATGGAATATATCCCCGAATTGTTCGGCTCGATGGTATTCAATGACGCCGCAATGGAACAATATCTCCCCGCGGAGATCTACGAAGAATTAAAGAAAACCGTCAAGGAAGGTCTTCCTCTGGACAAGAAGATTGCCGATTCCGTGGCGGAAGGCATGAAACAATGGGCGCTGGAACGAGGAGCGACCCACTATTGCCATTGGTTCCAACCCATGACGGGCACCACGGCGGAAAAGCACGATTCCTTTATCAATCCCATAGGAGAAGGCAAAATTGCGCTGGAATTTCGCGGCAAGGAATTGATTAAGGGAGAATCCGACGCCTCGTCCTTCCCCAACGGCGGACTGCGTTCCACCTTTGAAGCCCGGGGATATACCGCATGGGACCCCACCTCTTATGCCTTTATCAAAGACCATACCCTGTGCATTCCCACGGCATTCTGCTCCTACGGTGGACAGGTTCTTGACAAAAAGACCCCTCTGCTCCGTTCCGTGGAAGCGCTGAACACGCAGGCGTTACGCATTTTAAAACTTTTCGGAAACACCACTGCCACCCGAGTGGAAACCACCGTGGGCGCGGAACAGGAATACTTTTTGATTGACGAATCCATGTATGAAAAACGCAAAGACCTCATTCTTTGCGGACGCACCCTCTTTGGCGCAAAGCCCCCCAAGGGTCAGGAGTTGAATGACCATTATTTCGGCACCATCAAGCCTCGGGTCTCTCAGTTTATGGAAGCCTTGAACAAAGAGCTTTGGAAATTGGGCATTCCCGCAAAAACCGAGCACAACGAGGCGGCACCGTCGCAACACGAGTTGGCGCCGGTCTTTGAGGCGGCAAACCAAGCCACCGACCACAATCAAATCACCATGGCGGTCATGAAAAAGCTGGCACCCAAATTCGGATACGCCTGCCTCTTACACGAAAAACCCTTTGAAGGCGTCAACGGAAGCGGGAAGCACAACAACTGGGCGCTTTCTACCAACGAGGGCGAAAATCTCTTAAAACCGGGGAAACAACCGGCGGAAAACAAGCAGTTCCTTCTCTTCCTGACGGCGGTCATCGCCGCGGTGGACAAGCATCAGGATCTGTTGCGCATCTCCGCCGCCTCGGCAAACAACGACAACCGCTTGGGCGGTCATGAAGCACCCCCCGCCATTATTTCCATGTACTTGGGAAGCGAACTGTGTGAGATTTTAGACACCATCGAACACGGCGATTGCTACAATCAGCACTGCAAGGTAGTTATGGAATCGGGCGTGGACGTATTGCCCCGCTTCTCGCAGGACACTTCCGACCGCAACCGTACTTCGCCCATGGCATTTACGGGCAATAAATTTGAATTCCGTATGCTTGGTTCTTCTGCATCGGTAGCAGAGACCAACGTCATTCTGAACACCATTGTGGCAGACGTTTTGTGGGATTTTGCCGACGAATTGGAGAAGGCAGAAGATTTCGACACCGCACTCAACGACCTTCTGCGCAGAACCATTCGCACCCACCGTCGCATCTTGTTTAACGGAGACAACTACTCGGAAGAATGGGTCAAGGAGGCGGAAAAACGCGGACTTCTCAACATTCCTTCCACCAACGAAGCACTGTCCCACCTAACCGACGAAAAGAACGTTACCCTCTTTGAACGGCATCACGTATTCACCCAACAGGAATTAGTTTCCCGTCGGGAAATTCTGCTCAACGAATACGCAAAAATCATCAATATCGAAGGACAGACCTTGGTAGAAATGGTTCGTCGGGAGATTTTGCCCGCCGTCATTCGCTACACCACGGTCCTCTCGGAAGCAGTCTTGCAGAAAAAACAACTGAAGATTCAGCCGGAACCCGAGTTGGGACTGTTGACCCGTCTGTCTGCCCACGCCAAGAACCTCGCGGAAGAAATCGCATTGTTGGAACGGGAATTGGAAGAGGCAAAGAACAGAAAAGGCACTGCCAAGGAAATTGCCGACGAATACCGCAACGTGGTCTTCGCCCGCATGAATTCCGTGCGTACCGTCATTGACGCCATCGAACCCGACGTGGACGCAAATCTTTGGCCCTACCCCACCTATACGGACATTTTGTTCTATTGTGACTGATATGCAAAAATATTACCGAATTACCCGCATTGAGGGGGAATACGCCTATCTCTTAGACGAAAATTTCCCCGAGACGGAAGAATTATTCCTCGCCTTGGCGTTGTTGCCCTTAGGGTGCGACGTGGGCACGCGGCTGAAATGGGAAAATTTCTGCTACGAAATTCTTGAATGACGTGATTCCGAAATATTGCCACGGTTTTGTGGGATATTTTCGTAAATTTCGTGCTATAATCGTATTAAGAACGGGGGGTGTAACGATGAAAAAATTATTGTTCCTCTACAATCCAAAGTCCGGAAAAGCAAAAATTCGGACGGTATTGTCTGATATTATTGAGATTCTTGACCGAAGCGGTTACGCCGTCACCATTCATCCCGGACGACGCAAGGGAGATACGACTCGCTATATTCAACGTTACGCCGAAGATTTTGACCGCATTGTAGTCAGCGGCGGAGACGGAACCGTCAACGAAGCCGTGGCGGGACTTCGCATTGCCGCAGAAAAAGGGAAACGTCTTCCCGATTTGGGATATATTCCCACCGGTTCCACCAACGATTTTGCCGCGAGCTTGGGAATTCCCACCGACCCCATCCGTGCGGCACAAGTTGCCGTGGAAGGGGAAATCTTCCCCTGTGACTGCGGAACCTTTAACGGAACTCCCTTTGCTTACGTTGCCGCCTTCGGAGCCTTTACCAAGGTCTCCTACGCAACTCCCCAGCAAACCAAAAATTCCTTAGGGCATTTTGCCTACGTCTTGGAAGGCATCAAGTCACTTCCCCAAATCAAGGGGATTTCCCTTACGGTGCAGACCAACGACGATACCTTTTCGGGCAGTTATCTGTACGGCATGGTTTCCAATTCCAATTCCATCGGCGGCTTTAACGGATTTTATGGAAAAAAAACCGTCGCTTTGGACGACGGATTGTTGGAAGTTTTGTTGATTAAAGAACCCCGAACCTTGGCGGAACAGAGCGAATTGATGACCGATCTTTTGCGCACCAATTTGGATTCCCGCCACATGGTTCTGCTGAAAACCAAGCGGATCTCCTTTTGCTCCGAAAACGAAGTGGCATGGACGCTGGACGGAGAGTTCGGCGGAAACCACAACGCAGCGGAAATCTTGGCGATCCAAGACGCCTTCCGCATTGCAGTCCCCCCCAAGGAATTGACCTTGCAAGCCTTAGAATCGGCAAAGAAATAAAAGGAAACGATAAAAAAAGGACTCGGAAAATCTCCGAGTCCTTTTATGTTACGAAAATCAGTTGTTTCCGCCTGCCATTGCGGCAACTTCAGCGGCAAAGTCGTCCTTCTTCTTTTCGATGCCTTCGCCACGTTCAAAACGAGCGTACTCGATGAGAGAAGAACCCTTGGAAGCGATAAACTTGCCCACGGTAGTAGTTTCGTCCAAGATGAACTCCTGTTCCAACAGGCAGTTTTCACTGTAGAACTTGCCCAGCTTGCCGGAAACGATCTTTTCCAAAACCTGAGCAGGCTTGTTGGCAAACTTGGGATCCTGTTGCATCTGAGCAACCATGATGGACTTTTCACCTTCGATAACTTCGGCGGGAACGTTGTCCTTGCCCAAGTACTGAGGATTCATGGAAGCAACCTGCATACAAACGGATTTTCCGTCAGCAGCGTCGATGGGAGCTGTGAAGTTTGCAACAACACCGATCTTACCGCCCATGTGCAGGTAGGTGGCAACGTTGCCTTCCATACGGGCAAAACGGCGAACGGTCATGTTTTCACGAATAACGGCAACCAAACCGGTACGAACGTCTTCTACGGTCTGACCGTCTTTCAGTTCGGACGCGTTTAAGGTTTCCAAATCTGCAGGGTTGTTTTTTGCAACCAAAGCGGCAATATCGTTGGCAAATGCCATAAAATCAGGGTTCTTGGCAACGAAGTCGGTTTCGCAGTTGACTTCAACGATAGCGGCAACCTTGCCGTCGTTGTAAACGCCTACGTAACCTTCCGCAGCAATGCGAGAAGCTTTCTTAGCGGCGGTAGCCAGACCCTTTTCACGCAGGATCACGATGGCTTTTTCCATATCGCCGTCGGTTTCAACCAAGGCGTTTTTGCACTCCATCATACCGCAACCGGTCTGATCGCGCAACTCTTTTACCTGCTTAGCAGAGATAACAGCAGCCATTTTTATTTCCTCCTGAACTTCAGATAATTATTCTTCCACGGGAGCGTCTGCTTCGGTCTCTTCCGCAGCAAACTGTTCGCCCTGCTTACCTTCCAAGACGGCGTTAGCCATGGTGGCGGTAATCAGCTTAACGGCGCGAATGGCGTCGTCGTTCCCGGGAATTACGTAATCGATCTCGTCGGGATCGCAGTTGGTATCAACGATAGCAACAATGGGAATGTTCAGCTTGCGAGCTTCGGCAACGGCGTTGTGTTCCTTTTTGGGGTCAACGATAAAGATTGCCGCAGGCAGCTTCTTCATTTCTTTAATACCGCCCAGGTTCTTTTCCAGCTTTTCGGCTTCAATGGTCAGGTTGACGACTTCCTTCTTGGGAAGCTGTTCAAAGGTGCCGTCTTCCGCCATCTTCTTCAGCTGAACTATTCTCTGAATACGCTTCTTGATGGTGGTGAAGTTGGTCAGCATACCGCCCAACCAACGAGCGTTGACGAAGTACATTCCAACACGCTCAGCTTCTTCCTTAATGGATTCCTGAGCTTGCTTCTTGGTGCCGACGAACAAAATTTCGCCGCCCTGTTCGGTCACTTCGCGAATGAAGTTGTAAGCTTCTTCGACTTTCTTAACGGTTTTCTGCAGATCAATAATGTAGATCCCGTTCCGTACGGTGAAGATGTATTCCGCCATTTTGAGGTTCCCTCTTCTGGTTTGATGTCCGAAATGGAC
>JAZSJP010000044.1:0-5535 GCA_045534395.1 Eubacteriales bacterium
AGAGCGGGGCGCCGCCGATATCGGCGTTGCGGGAAAAGATAATTTGTTGGAATACAATCCGGAAGTCTACGAGCTTTTGGATCTGAATATGGGAAAATGCCGCATGGCGGTTGCCGCAAAAAGCGATTTTCGGGAACCCAATCGCACCCTGAAGGTTGCCACGAAATTCAAAAACATTGCCCTGAATCACTATACGTCCAAAGGACGGGATATTGACATTATCCACCTCAACGGCTCCATTGAAATTGCCCCCATTTTGGGGCTGTCCGACGTGATCGTGGATATCGTAGAAACAGGAACCACGCTGAAAGAAAACAAGCTGGAAGTCATTGAAACAATCGTTCCCATCAGCGCCCGGCTCATTGCCAACAAGGCGGGCTTTAAATTTAAAAACGACATGATTCAAGCCGTGATGAACGGCCTTGCAAAACAAACGGAGGAATCGAAATGATTCGGATTCTGAAATACGGTGAAGTGGAAAACGGTGATATTTTTGCGCGGGTTGTTCCCGAAATGGACGTGACAGCCATCGTCGCCGACATTATTGCCACCGTGCGCAAAGACGGAGACAAAGCCCTCTACGCTTACTGTGAAAAGTTCGACGGCGCAAAGCTGAACTCTCTTTTGGTCTCGGACGAAGAGATTCAAGAAGCAGTTGCCGCCGTTGATCCGAACTTTTTGGATATCTTAAAGGAAGCGGCAGACAATATCCGCGCCTTTCATGAAAAACAAGTCCGAAACAGTTTTATTATCAATGAGAAAAACGGCGTCGTCGTAGGGCAAAAAGTCATTCCCGTGGATCGTGCCGGACTGTACGTGCCCGGTGGCACGGCGGCATATCCCTCCACGGTCTTGATGGACTCCATTCCCGCAAAAATTGCCGGTTGCAAGGAAGTGGTTATTACCACACCCCCCGGAAAAGACGGAAAGGTCAATCCCGTTATTTTGGCGGCGGCAAGCATTGCCGGCGTGGATAAGATCTTCAAATTAGGCGGAGCACAAGCCGTTGCCGCTTTGGCATACGGAACCGAAAGCGTTCCCAAGGTTGATAAGATCGTAGGACCCGGAAACGCCTTTGTGGCGGAAGCAAAAAAGCAGGTCTTCGGTCAGGTCTCCATTGATATGATCGCCGGCCCCAGCGAAATTCTCATTGTTGCCGACGGCAACTCCGATCCTCGCTACGTGGCGGCGGATCTTTTGTCCCAAGCGGAACACGATAAACTTGCCTCAGCGGTTTTAGTGACCGATTCCATGGCATTGGCACAAGCCGTTCAACAAGAATTGGAACTTCAGATTCCTCAGTTGGAGCGCAAGGAAATTGCCCGCATCTCCATTGACAACAACGGCAAGATCATTGTGGCGCCCGATCTTTCGGTGGCGGTGGAAATCTCCAACGAAATTGCCCCCGAGCATTTGGAATTATGCGTAGACAATCCCTTTGATTGGCTGGATAAAATCCGCCATGCCGGGTCCATTTTCATGGGACGCTATTGCCCCGAAGCCTTGGGAGATTATTTTGCGGGACCCAACCACACCTTGCCCACCGGGGGCACGGCAAAATTCTCCAATCCCCTTTCGGTGGACGATTTTGTAAAGAAGACCCAATATACTTATTATACCAAAGACGCTCTGGCAGAGGTTGCCCAAAAGGTTGCCTATTTTGCGGAACAGGAAGGACTTACCGCCCACGCAAAAAGTGCCGTTGTCCGTCTTGAGGAGAAACAATGAGCCGCTTTCTTACGGAAAAGCAAAAAGACTTAATTCCTTATACCCCCGGGGAACAGCCTAAGATTCTCAATCTCATTAAGCTGAACACCAACGAATCTCCCTATCCTCCCACTCCGGAAACGGTGGCGGCGGCGGAAGAAGAGGCAAAACGCTTGCACCTCTACCCCGATCCCACCTGTTCCGCCCTACGGGAAGCCTTTGCGGCACGGTGGAACATCTCTCCCGACGAGGTCATCGCCGTCAACGGCTCCGACGAGATTCTCAACTTTGCCTTTATGGCTTTTTGCGATGAGAACCGTCCGGTGGTCTTCCCCGACGTTACCTACGGATTTTATCCCGTTTTTGCCGATTTAAATCACGTTCCCTACGAAGAAATCCCCTTGAAAGAAGACCTGTCGGTGAATGCGAAACAATACGTCGGGATCGGAAAGAATATTTTTCTTGCCAATCCCAACGCACCCACGGGAATCACCCTATCCGTAGACACCATCGAAGAAATCGTGGCGTCAAATCCGGACAATTTGGTAGTCATCAACAAAACATACGTGGATTTCGGCGGGGAAAGTTGTATTCCCCTCATTCAGAAATACGACAATCTTTTAGTCACTCAGACCTTTTCCAAGTCTCGCTCCATGGCAGGGGCACGGTTGGGGTTCGGCATCGGTTGTAAAGAACTGATTCAAGACTTGAACACCGTGCGCTACTCCACCAATCCTTACAATATTAACCGCATGACCATGGCGGCGGGGATTGCCACGTTGCAACAAGAAGAAGTTACCGTTCAAAACTGCAAGTGCATTATGGAAACCCGAAAAAACACCTTGATGCAATTACAGGATCTCGGGTTTGAAGCCACCGATTCTTCGGCAAACTTTATTTTTGCAAAACACCCCCGAATCGACGGGAAAGAATTATATCTCAAATTAAAAGAACGGGGTATTTTGGTGCGTCACTTTGACAAAGAACGCATTGCCCAATACAACCGCATTACCGTGGGTACACCCCAACAAATGCAAGAACTGATCAACGCCATCAAATTGATTTTGGAGGAAGAAACATGAGAAACGCTACCGTGCGCCGTACTACGGCGGAAACCGACATTACCCTTTCTTTGGCATTGGACGGAACCGGCATGACCGACGTCAATACCGGTTGCGGATTTTTGGATCACATGCTGACCCTCTTTGCCCGTCACGGCAGATTTGACCTTTCGGTCACTTGCAAGGGCGACGTGGAAGTGGACGATCACCACACCGTGGAAGACGTGGGAATCTGCTTGGGTCAGGCTTTTGCGGAAGCCTTGGACGAAAAGCGGGGGATCAACCGCTACGGGTCGCTCCTGCTTCCCATGGACGAAGCCTTGATTGCCGCCGCCGTGGATCTTTCGGGACGGTGCTATTTAGGATTTGACCTTTCCATTCCTGCGGAAAAGGTGGGAACCTTTGACACGGAATTGGTAAAAGAATTTTTCATGGCGTTTACCCGCCAAGCCGCCGCAACGTTACACCTCAAACAATTGGCGGGAGAAAATTCTCATCACATTATCGAAGGTGCCTTTAAAGCCTTCGGTCGCATTTTGCGGCAAGCCGTAGCCTTGGATCCCGACGCTTCCGACGAAATTCCTTCCACGAAGGGAGTCCTTTGATGATCGCCATCGTGGATTACGGCGTGGGCAACCTCTTTTCGTTGAAAAGTTCCCTCGTTGCCGTGGGAGCAGAAGTCGTCGTTACCGGCGACGCCGACGTTTTACGCGCGGCAGACAAAATCATTTTGCCCGGAGTAGGAGCCTTTGGAGACGCCGCAAAAAAATTGCGGGAGTCAGGTTTGTTTCAAGAGATCATTGATCAAGCCAACGCCGGAAAACCTCTCATGGGGATTTGCCTTGGCATGCAGATGCTTTTGGAAAAAAGTTACGAATACGGTGAACACGACGGCTTGGGACTGATTCCCGGGTCGATCCGCCCCATCGGAGAAGTGATTGACAACACCCTGAAGATTCCTCATATCGGCTGGAACGCGCTGCATTTCCCCCAAGAAAAGCACCCCGTTTTTCGGGATATTAACGAAGGGGATCACGTCTATTTCGTCCATTCCTACCACGGAACGAATTGCGAAAAGCACACCGCGGCAACCACCGAATACGGAGGGATTCTCACGGCGGCGGTGGCAAAAGATAACGTCATCGGCTGTCAGTTTCACCCGGAAAAAAGCGGAACCGTGGGGCTGAAGATTCTCAAAAATTTCTGTGAATTATAGGAGTTTCTATGAAACCGATTAAAAACAAACGCTTTCTCGTTAAAAAGCATTCAAGCAATTTTTCCGTGGGAACCTATATTTTGGTAGATCGGGAAACCGGCGTAAATTATCTTTACGCTGCCAGCGGATATTCCGGCGGACTTACGGTGTTGGTAGATGCCATGGGAAACCCCATCGTTACCCCCATTCCCACCGAAGAATAGGAGCCTTATATGTTTTTATTTCCTGCCATCGACCTTTTTGACGGTAAAGCCGTTCGCCTTTTGCGGGGCGACTATAACCAAATGACGGTGTACAGTAACAATCCCGCGGAAATTGCGGAAAAATTCCAACAAGCCGGAGCAAAACACCTGCATTTGGTGGACTTGGAAGGTGCAAAAACCGGGCAGACACCCAATTTGAAGACCATTCAAACCATTCTCGAACAAACCGACCTGTTTACGGAAGTAGGCGGCGGAATTCGGAGTATGGAAATCATTGACCGTTACCTGAACGCAGGAGTCGACCGAGTAATTTTGGGCACGGCGGCGGTGACGGAAGAAGGTCTTGTGGAACAAGCTGTGAAAAAACACGGAGATAAAATTGCCGTGGGCGTGGACATTAAAGACGGTTGCGTTGCCATCAAAGGCTGGACGGAATCTTCGGGAATCGACGCCTTTGCCTTCTGCGAAACGATGCAAAACATCGGAGTTTCCACCTTAATCTGCACCGATATTTCCAAGGACGGCATGATGCAAGGCACCAATCGGGAATTGTATCAGACCCTGTCCAAAACCTTTTCTCTGAACATTATCGCTTCCGGCGGCGTCTCGTCTTTGGACGACGTAAAAGCCTTAGCAGACTTGGGATTGTACGGTGCCATCATCGGCAAAGCCTACTACACCGGCGCCCTTGATTTAAAGGAGGCAATTGCCTTAACATGATTACGAAACGCATTATTCCTTGCTTGGACGTAAAAGACGGGCGCGTAGTCAAGGGTGTAAACTTTTTGGGATTGGCAGACGTCTCGTCTCCCGTGTCCCTGGCAAAATATTACAGTGACTGCGGAGCCGACGAATTGGTATTCTACGACATTACCGCCTCGTCCGAGGGTCGGGCGTTGTTTACCGATATTCTGACTCAAGTGGCAAGCACCATTTTTATTCCCCTCACCGTGGGAGGCGGCATCAACACCTTAGACGATTTTGACCGGGTGTTGAAATGCGGCGCCGACAAGGTTAGCGTCAATTCAGGCGCAATTCGAAATCCCGCCCTTATCGGAGAAGCGGCAAAACGCTACGGAGACCAATGCGTGGTACTGTCCGTGGACGTAAAGCGGGTGGACGGCGTCTTTCGGGTTTTTGCCAAAGGCGGAAGAGAAAACACCGGCATGGAAGCGATTTCATGGATAAAGAAATGCGTTGACCTCGGCGCAGGTGAGGTTGTTGTCAACTCGATTGACACCGACGGCGTAAAGGGCGGCTTTGACATAGAGATGCTTGAAGCGGTATGTAATGTGGTTGACGTTCCGGTAATCGCCTCAGGCGGTGCGAAGTCGGAGGCCAAGCGGTC
>JAZSJP010000014.1:0-25508 GCA_045534395.1 Eubacteriales bacterium
TGACCCGAAATAATCAAGGGTGTGCGGGCTTCGTCGATGAGAATGGAGTCCACTTCATCGACGATGGCGTAATTCAGACCCCGCTGAGCCTTGGGGGGCAGATAGGGGGTAGGATCCCCTTCTTTGACCCGATAGCGGATCATGTTATCCCGCAGATAGTCAAAGCCGATCTCGTTGTTAGTGGCATAGGTAATGTCGGCGGCGTAGGCTTCCCGCCGTTGATCGTTGTCCATTTCGTGGACGATCAAGCCGACCTTCAGACCTAAGAAGGTGTGGATCTTGCCCATCCATTCGCTGTCGCGGCGGGCAAGGTAATCGTTGACCGTCACCACGTGAACGCCCTTTCCCGTCAGCGCCATAAGATACGACGGAAGGGTTGCTACCAAGGTTTTTCCTTCCCCCGTGCGCATTTCGGCAATACGTCCTTGGTACAAAATGATACCGCCGATCAACTGACAGTGGAAGTGCCGCATTCCCAAAACGCGGTCAGACGCTTCACGGACGGTGGCAAAGGCTTCGGGCAACAGGTCGTCCAAGGTCTCCCCCGCGGCGTAACGACGACGAAACTCCGCGGTCTTCCCCCGCAGTTGTTCATCGGTCAGTCCTTTGTATTCTTCTTCCAACCCCTCGATCCGTGCAACCAAGGGTGCGATTTTTTTCAATTCCTTTTGGCTGTAATTGCCAAAGAGATTTCCGAACAATCCCATTTTTGTCTCCTCTTTCTTCGGAAGCCATCTCTCGATGCGTAATTTTTTATTATATTATAGCATATATTTTTAAAATATTCCATAGTTTTTTAATTCTGACACACAAATATCACAATTATGTATTATTATATATCATGAGTTGTTATATCCAAATCGTCGATTTTCTCGGTTTTGAGAGAAAATAAGCGGGAAAGGAACCGTCTATGGTTGCAAAAGTGCGCGCCGTGGGGTTAAACGGCATCGACGGATACGCCGTGGAGACCGAGGGCGATTTCCGCATGGGAGACGCAAAAACCGTCATCAGCATCGTAGGTTTGCCCGACACCGCCATGAAGGAAGCACGGGATCGCATCAGCCTTGCGGTGGTCAACTCTGGATGCTGTACAGTGTATACTTATGCCTATAAAAAGGAGATTTTTACTTATGCTGAAATCTATTGATTTGTTCGCTGGGATTGGCGGTATTCGTATGGGTTTTGATAATGCCTTTGCGGATGATATAAAAACAGTATTTGTTAGCGAATGGGATAAATTCGCTCAACAGACCTATTCAGCAAACTTTGAGGATGGGACCTCTATCAATGGCGATATTACAAAGATTGATGAAAAGGACATTCCAGCATTTGATATTTGTCTTGCCGGCTTTCCCTGTCAAGCGTTTAGTTTAGCAGGTCAAAGACAAGGGTTCAAAGACAACTACAAAGGCATGTCAAGAGGAACACTGTTCTTTGATGTTGCACGCATATGCGAACACCATAAACCAAAAGTCATTTTCTGTGAGAATGTAAAAGGATTGACTATCCACGATAGGGGCAGAACCTTTAAGGTAATTACTGGTACATTAGAGGAAATGGGATATACTGTTTATCACAAAGTGTTGAACAGTAAAGATTACGGTGTGCCGCAGAACCGTGAGAGAATTTATATCGTTGCTTTCCGTAACGATATTGATAGTTCTGGGTTTGTATTCCCAGAACCTACCGACACAACCAAAGCCATTAAGGATATTGTGGAGCAGAAACCTGTACCTGCTAAATATTATCTTTCTGAGACTTATGTTGAAACCCTTAAAAGACATAAGGCAAGACACGAGGCAAAAGGCAATGGTTTTGGTTATGAGATTAGACCGCTTACAGGTATAGCTGGTGCTATTGTTTGCGGTGGTATGGGCAGAGAAAGAAACCTCATCATTGATAAACGTCAAAAAGATTTGACACCTACAACCCATATTAAAGGCGAAATCAACAAAGAGGGCATCCGCAAAATGACACCCAGAGAATGGGCAAGATTGCAAGGTTTTCCAGATTCTTATAAATTGGTGTTGGCAGACACCCATCTGTATAAACAGTTCGGTAATTCTGTGACCGTTCCTGTTATACAAGCAATAGCGGAACAGATAAAGGTGGTGCTTGATAATGCGAAAGTATAACAAAGGTGAATGGAGTGAAATATATACTTTTGCTTATTTGTTGAGTTCTGGTATTCTGTACTCTGCTGACAAGGATTTGAATAAAATTGATGAGATATATTTCCCTGTGTTAAAAATCATCCGTGAGGAAATAGAGGGGCAACCTATTGATTATAAAACCGGTGATGTAATTCGCATCTATAATGGTGATGAATTGCTCAAAGAGGTTGAAAAGTCGCAGTTTGATGATGTTGTTGCGGAATTGTTTGACAAGATTCCGCAAGGTAGCAGAGCATTTGAAATCCCATCTGTGGATGATTTCTTTGACAGTATTTACTGTACAAAGGTAAAAGCGGCATCAAACAAAAAGCAAGACATCACCGTGCAGTTGCACGATATTAATACTGGTATTAAACCGATTTGTGGTTTTAGCATCAAATCATATTTGGGAGCGAATCCCACCCTCATCAATGCAGGTACAAACACCAATTTTACATATACCCTCAAAGGTTGCACGGATGAACTCATGGATGCCGTGAATGGCATTGAAACCAGAACCAAAATCATTGACCGCATCCAGTATCTACTGGATAATGGTTGTACCTTTGAATTACAAGACAATTCCATTTCCGCGCAATTCACTGAAAACCTGCAATTTATTGACACCATAATGCCGACCTTTATTAACTATATGCTTTTGTATGGTTACAGGTACAGTATCAAGAGTTCGGCTCAACTCATTGACAAAATGAAGGAGTTGAATCCGCTTGGCTTTCCCAATCTGGAAATGTACACGTACAAATATAAAAAACTGCTCTGTGCTTGGGCATTAGGGTTGACACCAGAACGTACAGACTGGTTAGGTAATGAGGATGCAAACGGTGGTTATATCACCGTTAAAAACGATGGTTCTGTTGTGTGTTACCATCTGTACAACCGCACCGAGTTTGAAAACTATCTTTTTGATTACACCTATTTTGATAAACCCAGTACAAGCAAATTCCACTATATGAGTGTTTTCAAAGAGGATGGAGAATATAAAATCAAACTCTGTCTGCAGGTTCGATTTAGATAATGGATGTGTGTGAATGATACTGAATGTTGAAATGTATAATGACCATATTCGACAGACGAAGGAATTAAAACTGTCATCAGCCCAATTAGAGGAAGCTGTCAAGTATTATGAATATAAAGGCGAAAAACGAGTTGTAGATGAACAGGTCGAAAATATGTTACTACCGCCCATAGCCCTTGTGTTTTATGCTATACTTCATGATGATGAGAATGTTCCATCACCAGACAATTTATTGAAAGAATATTTTAAGCAACCGTTTTTTTCCTTTGTTTCAGAAGACAAAGTTAAAGTTTCGTATGGTGACTGTACTGCATTATGTGATAGCGAAAGCATTACAGCCCGTGTCTTGCGAACATACCCCTCACTACTAAGAGACTTGCATTTTTATCTTTTAGCAAATGAAAGTAATTATTTTGATGCGGTTAGATATTCATTCAAGAACGATTATGAGGGAAAGATTGACATACAGATATTGCATAACAACAAGTGGTATAATGTAGGTCTACTCCTAAATAGTAGACGCTCCCTATTTTACAAAATTAAAAAACAATTTCGTCATAAACAAACGAATGTTTTGTATGTTGAATTGGACAAGAATGATTGTAAAATGTGCGGCGACTATATGCTGTATACACAGCAGCATATCGAAAAACTTTTAAAAATGATACATTGACCTTTGATGTCAAAACCAGAAAAAAATCCGCTCAAAATTATGACAAAAAAAGCCGCGACGGGCTGTGAAATTTCAAAAATAGTTCGGAATATTCTGTGGAAAACTCCGTGGTTTTTCCTCACAACCTGTGGATAACTTTGTGGAAAGGGTGGAAAAACTCGATGATTTCGTAGGTTTTTCCACAGTTCATAACTATTTCGAAAAAAATTTGCAAATTTCGACAACCTTGACATTTTCGTGAAATAAAAGGACAAAAAAATGAATCTTTCCGAAATTCGTTTACTGCTGACGCAGGCAGGATTATTAAAAAAAGACGGCATGGGAAACGTTGATTGTTCCCCCCGTGCCATTGGGTGCAATTCCAAGCAAGTTGCCCCCGAAACTCTCTTTTTCTGTAAGGGAGTTCGGTTCAAGGCGCAGTATCTTGCCGATGCCGCCGCGGCAGGCGCTTGCGCCTATATTTCCGAGGAAGCGTATCCCGTAAACCTTCCTTATTTGTTGGTTTCCGACGTGCGCAAGGCGATGCCCCTCATCGCCCGACGCTTTTACGACGCTCCCGACCAAAAATATCCCTTGGTGGGGATTACGGGGACCAAGGGCAAAACTTCTTGCGCCTATCAGTTGGGTGCGATTTTCCACGAAGCCTTTTCGGGACGGTACGGAATCATTTCCACAAACGAAGCGCTGTCCTGCGGTCAGCCTCGGCCAAAGAGCGGAACCACTCCCGAAGCCTTGGAATTGTACGGTCTGCTTCACGGCTTTGCCGAAGACGGCGTGGAAGGCGCCGTCATGGAAGTGTCTTCCCAAGGATTACAATACGACCGCGTGGCGGGAATCGAGTTTGCCGTGGGAATCTACCTGAATCTTTCCCCCGACCACATTTCCCCCACGGAACACAAAGATTTTGAGGAATACAAGTCTGCCAAAAAGAAGCTTTTGACCCTGTGCGAGACGGGAATCGTCAATTTGGACGATCCCTACGCCGGAGAAATTCTCGCCGCGGCAACCTGTAAGAAGTTAAAAACCGTTTCTCTTTCCGACCCCACGGCGGATTATTACGCAATCCACCCGGTGTTGACCGAAGAGGGGCTGACCTTCACCGTCAACGGAACCGATCTGCAAGGGGAACGGATTACGCTGAAAAGGGCGGGGGAATTCAATATTTCCAATGCCTTATGCGCCATTGCCGCCGCCCGAGATTTGGGCATCGGGGTTGAACCCATTCGCCGAGGGCTTGCCAAAGCCACGGTGAAGGGGCGCATGGAACAGTTTGACGCCGACGGCGTAAAAGTTATCGTGGATTACGCCCACAACGGGCTTTCCTTTGAAAAGGTTTTTGATTATGCCGACCGTTTTTATCCCGAAGCAAAAAAAGTCGTCGTATACGGCTGTCCCGGGAATAAAGCCTTAGATCGACGGACCGAAATGTCCGACGTTGCGGGACGGCGCGCCAATCTCATCGTTCTCACCGACGATGATCCGGCAGACGAAGAACCCGACGCCATTATGGACGCGGCAGAAAAAATGCTTTTGTACCACGGCGCCGAATTTATCCGAATTCATGACCGACCCAAAGCCATTGCCTACGCCCTGACCCAATGCCGCAAGGGAGACCTTTTGTTGCTCTTGGGTAAAGGGCATGAAACGGCACAGACCGTCCGAGGGAAATCGGTGCCCTACGGCGGAGACCGTGCTTGCGTAGAACACGCAGTGCAAACCGTACCCATTCATTGATGAGAGGAGATTACCATGCCGGAGTTTTATGACGAAACCACTCCCGAAAATCTTTCTTCCCAAGAAGGAGAAGAAACTTCCGCTTCTGTGGAAGCCGTGAACCTCGACGACCCCGCGGGAAAGAGCGAATTCGACATTTCCACCTTTGATTTTACCATTGAGGATCCGGGGGAAATAGAAGAATTTTCCCAGATGACTTCCGTCTCCGAGCCGAAACCCAAGCCGGCAGAAAAGAATTTTTCTCTCTCGAAAATTTCTTCTCTGATCTCCGAAAAAGCGGAAAAGCTCATGGAAGAAAAGCCTCGGGAAGAAAAACCGAAAAAAGAAAAAGTGTTTAAAGAAAAACCGAAAAAAGAGAAAGCGGTGCGGGAATTTTCCCCCTTATCAAAAATTGCGGCAGAAGAACCCGAAAAGACGCGCTCCATTCAATTTACCGGAGGCACCTTTGCACAGGTATCCCGCCGGTGGTTGCGATACGCCCTGCGTCCGTCCGCGTTGTACGACGGCGTGACCGAACTGCTGGCACCGTTGTTTCTCGTCATTACCATGGCGTTTTTCGGCGCCTTTTATCTGCTCCTGGGATTGGATTGGTATTTTGCCAACCTCATCGCTCCGGGTCGGTTGTGGGGCATCGTGGGCGTAGGACTTTTGGTGGGGGGCGTTGCGGCACTGTCCTTCGGTGCCGGCGTACAGGGATTATCGTTGCTTCTGCGCAGGGAGAAAATCCGTCCCTTCCGCGTCATGGGTCCCGTGGCGGGAGCTTGCGTCTATCCCGGCGCCCTTCTGCTTTTGGGATTTTTGATCCAACTGATCTTCCGCGCGTCGGTTTCCATGTCCTTTGGTATTACCGCCCTGTTGTGGCTGATCTACACGTTGTTTGAAGTTCTGCGGGATATGTTCGGGGAGAAAAATCTCGTTAAAAGCGCCGCCTTTACGGCACTTTGGGGATTTGTTCTCTTCCTTATTATGACCCTGACCTTTTCGTTGAAATAGGAGGACACATGAAATTTGACCGCTATACCATCGTAGGTCTTCTCTGCGCCCTTCCGTACTTGGTGTTCGGCGTGGTTTTGACCGATTCCAACGCAGTAAGCATTCTGGCGTATTTGGTGCTGACTTTGGCGCTGACCGGAGCGGAAGTGACCTGCTACGATATGATGCTGGCGTCCCGTCGGCGAAATTGGATCTATCGCGTGCCTTTTTCCGTCATCTTTGCCTTGGTTCAGTTCTTTTTGGGTTGGAACGTTATGATTCCCTTTTACGTGATGGGGCATCTTGCCATAGGCGTTGCCACCACGAAAGACCGTTTTGAACACATGCCCAAAAATCGCGCCGCCAAGCCTTTGGTAATTTCTGCGGCGGCATCGGTGATCTACCTTTTAATTGCGCTGATTACGGGGGTGAAAGCATGAAAAAGACGGTTTTGATCTCCCTGCTTGCCCTTTGTCTCTGCCTGACCTTTGCCCTGCCCGCCTTGGCGTCTGCCCACGACGGACTGTGCGGCTGCGGTCGGGAATACGCCCGTACCGATACCGATGATTTTATGATCTACGATTGTTTGGGGTGCGGCAGAAACTTTACGTCCTGCACCTGTCGCACCTGTTGGTGCGGAAGCGATCTGACCCGCACTCCCTTGGAAGACGTGGTATTGGTCTCCTGTGACGATTGCGGACTTCCCTGCGAAGATTGTATCTGCCGTGACCGTTCTTACTACAACGCTCTCCGGGGAGTGAAACAGGGATTGACGGGGGAAGAAATTCCCAATCCCGACAACGGAATCGTCGTTGCATTTGCGGTGTTGTTGCCTTTTGTCGGATTCACTGCATCGTATTTCACCGTATACCGTCGCCGTTCTTCCACCCGTAACCGAAAAGAAAAAGTCCTTGCTTTGGAGCGGGAATTGGACGCCATTGACAAGGAATCCGATGCCAAAAAGCGCTACGCTTTGGCAAAAGAAAAAGAAGCGTCCAAGGTAGACGCCGAACTTCGGATCTTGGATCGCGCCGGCATGGTTCTGTGTTTCCGCAAAAACGAGCTGTTGGCGGACGTCTTGGAAGAAGAATGGATCCGCGAGACCGTTACGGAAAACCTCCGCGCCTGTCGCACCGTGAACCGCTTCGGATTTGTCGGGTCGGTGGAAACGGTGGATCGCCTTTGGAACGGCAAGGAAAAAGCATTTTCTCCCGACCGCAAGGAAATCAGCGGAGAAACTCCTGCCCAAGCCTTGGTAAAATGGGACACCAAACAACCTGCCGTGGCGTTGTTTGAATTAATCAAGCCCTTGAACGGATTGGACAGCAATTTGTTGCACCCCTCGTCCAACGTCACGCGGTTTACCGCCCGTATCTTTGAAAAAGAACCTTTGATGAACCGCAAGACCGATCCGTCCACCTTGGAAGAACGCCGTCAGACCTTCGAAGCGTTGATTCCCGGCGGAGACGTGGACGCCTTGCTTCGACTGAGCGATACGGTGGGTCAGACCCTCCCCCCCTATTCCGGCTTGCCCGAAGAAGTTTCTCCCAAACGCATGGGAGAGAAAAACCGTTTTCCGGGAGGTGTAAATTCATGAGATATCTCTTTTCTACGCGGGAATTGCTGACGATTTTGCGCTCTTCCCAAAAAGAAGCCTCGCAAAGCTCTCCGTTCCGCACGCTGATGACGCTGAATTGCGACACTCCCACCCTGTCTTTGACCGACGAGCAAAAACTCCTTTGTTCCTTTGCCCTGACCCCGGAACGCACCCTGACCGTGGGGCGCCATTCTTCGGCGGAAGGTCCTTTGTATCTGTTGAATATCGGTGCCGTGTGGTATCTTTACACGTGGTTGGAAGCCCAAGACAAACACGTGTTTGAGGCATATTTCGACCATCCTCGGTTGCTGAAATTTCTTCAGAAGAACTTCTGCGGTTTTTACCGTCCCAACTTCGGAGCCTTTACGCAGTTGGATCTTTTGATGACTTGCGATGAATTTATCGTGTGGAATCTGATCCGCGCTCTTTACGCTTTCCGAGCAAGAACCGGGCGAAAGGGAACCAACGAGTCCTTTTTGGCAGACGATCTGAAAATCTCCGATTTGGCGTTGTATCTGCAAAATTACTTGGACGAATTGGGATTAAACACACTGTCCGACAACATCAACGCTTTGATGGAAGAAAAGAATCACGACGTTATGGACAACGCCCTGAAAGGGTTGGAAGAAAAAGGGATTTTGACCCCCGACGTTGCCGACGTAACCCACGACAGCGCCTACCGTCTTTCCCGCACCGCATTAGAACGGCTGGACGACGGCATGTTGTTGGATACCCTGTGGTGTGCAGACCGCACCGATCCCCAGCGAAACCGAGAGGTACTTTTGTGTCTGCGCCGAGACGGCGTTTTGGCGCTGATTCCCTCGCAAAAAGGTGTGGCGCTGCGCTCCTTCCCCGAATGTCCTTGGGAAGAACTTATTTAAATGCAAAATGCAAAGTGCAAAATGCAAAATTAGCCCCTTCCACCGACACGCGCTCCCGCGCACGTCGGTTCCCCTTCCCCTCGCCCCTGAGGCGTGGGACGGCAGAGCACAATGCAAAGTGCAAAATCATCTCCACTCTCCACTTTTCACTCTTATGAGAGGTTTTTATGTCCGATTTTTATCAAGCCCCTTTTCGGGGAGCAACCCATATTCCCGTACTTTCGGAAGCAAACTTTGACGAAGTCATGGTTCGCACGGTGGAACCTTTGTTGCAACAATACCGCAACAAGGGATTTTTGACTATTGTGCGGGGCATGAGACTTTCTTACGAATATTACCTTTGTGCCGACCCTGTGGGGGCGGTGGTCATCAGCCACGGCTTTACGGAATCGGCGGAAAAATTTCGGGAAATGACCTATTATTTCCTGCAAGCGGGTTATTCGGTCTTTGCTTTAGACCATCGGGGACACGGGCGGTCGTATCGGGAAATGGAAAATCCCTGCTTGGTTCACGTGGGGAAATTTCAGGATTACGTCAACGATTTTGACTTGTTCGTCAAACGCATCGTCCGTCCCAACGCCGTCAATCTGCCCTTGTATCTGTTCGGTCATTCCATGGGGGGAGCCGTGGCGGCAATGTACTTATCCCAACACCCCGTCACCTTCCGCAGAGCTGTTCTCAACGCGCCCATGATCGCTCCCAAGACCGCGAATTTCCCCGGCTGGGTGGCGGAAGCCTTGAGTTTTGTGATGTGCGTGGGGGGAAATGCAAAGAAGCGGGTACTGAATTACAGCGATTTCCGCGAGGAAGATTCTTTTGAATTCAGTCCCGACTCTTCTCGGGAGCGTTTCGATTACTACCACCAAAAACGGATCCACTACCGCCACTTGCGAACCTCTACTCCCACCTACGGTTGGCTGTTGCAGGCGGTGGGCGTGACCCGAACCTTGCTGAACCGCGCAAACTGTGCTACGGTGCAAGCGCCCGTTCTTTTATTCCAAGCGGAAAACGAAGCCTTCGTGCGCAACGAGGCACAGGAAAAATACATCGAACGCATTCCCCACGGAGAATTAATTAGGGTTGCCGACAGTAAGCACGAAATCTACATGTCTCCCAACGACATTCTGCAACCCTATCTCGATGAAATTCTGTCCTTTTTCTCCAAATAAGCGGGAGGGTATTATGAAATTAACTTCCATTTTGCAAGATGACGCATTGTCCCTTTCTTTTGAAGTATTTCCCCCAAAAACCGATTCTTCCTTTGAATCTGTCGAAGCGGCGGTGCACGAGATCGCCGCGCTGAAGCCTGCCTTTATGAGCGTAACTTACGGTGCCGGCGGGGGAACGAGCCAATATACGTTAGAAATTGCAAAACGCATCAAATCCGACCACGGAGTTCCCACCTTGGCGCATTTAACCTGCGTTTCTTCTACCCGTCAATCGGTGAAAGAGCGCATTGATGCCATGAAAGAAGCAGGCATTGAAAACGTCATGGCGTTGCGGGGAGATATTCCCGCCCAACGCAAGGACGAAGACCGAGCCGGATGGGATTACCGCTACGCCGTTGACCTGATTGAAGAATTGAGAGGACAAGGCTTTTGCATCGGCGGTGCCTGTTATCCCGAAGTGCATCCCGAAAGCCGTTGCCAAAAAGACGATCTTTTGCGGTTGAAAGAAAAAGTGGACGCCGGATGCGATTTTTTAACCACTCAAATGTTTTTTGACAATAATCTTTTGTATAATTTTTTGTATAAAATTCGGGAAATGGGGATTACCGTTCCCGTAGTCGCCGGCATTATGCCCATTACCAACGCCAATCAGTTGGAGCGGGCGCTGACCCTTTCGGGCTCTTTTGTGCCGCAACGCTTTAAGGCAATGGTGGACAAGTTTGGGAACGATCCCAAATCCATGAAACAGGCGGGCATCGCCTACGCCACCGACCAGATCATCGATCTGTTTGCCAACAATATTTCCAACGTGCACGTCTATTCCATGAACAATGCCGACGTTGCCCGAAGCATTCAAAACAATCTGTCCGATATTTTGGGGAAGTAGCATGAATTTGAAGGAATATCTGAAGGATCATCTTTTATTTTTGGACGGCGGAACGGGAACCCTGTTACAGCAAGCGGGGTTGCGACCGGGAGAATTGCCGGAAATGTGGAACCTGACCCGTAAAGAAGAAGTCAAAGCCGTTGCCCGCGCCTATTACGATGCGGGTTGCAACGTGGTCTGCGCCAACACCTTCGGCGCAAATCTGATGAAATTCGAATCGGAAGAATTAAAAAATATTATTTTTTCCGCCGTTGAACTCGTGAAAGAGGCTCAAAAAGAATCCCCTGGCGCACAAGAAAAATTCGTAGCTCTGGACGTAGGACCTTGCGGGCGTTTGTTAAAGCCCATGGGGGATTTGGATTTCGAAGATGCCGTTGCCTTATTTTCCGAAACGGTGCGTTTGGGCGCCGAGGCAGGTGCAGACCTGGTCTTTATTGAAACCATGACCGATTCCTACGAGACCAAAGCCGCTCTTTTGGCGGCAAAGGAATCCTGTTCTTTGCCGGTTTTCGTCTCCAACGCCTACGGTGCCGACGGCCGCCTCTTGAACGGTGCCGATCCCGAGGCAATGGTGGCTTTGTTGGAAGGCATGGGCGCCGACGCCGTGGGTGCAAACTGCTCCCTCGGCCCCCAACAATTAGCTCCCATCGTGCAACGCCTTGTAGCCGCCGCTTCGGTTCCCGTACTGTTCAAACCCAACGCCGGATTGCCCCGCAGCGAACAGGGGAAAACGGTATTTGATTTATCTCCCGCTCAATTTGCGGAAAACCTTTGTACGCAAATTTCCCAAGGGGTGCGCATCGTCGGCGGGTGTTGCGGAACCACGCCCGGACATTTGGCGGAATTGATTTCCCGCGCAAAAAACATTCTTCCAAAACCCTTGGAACAAAAGGATTTTTGCCGCGTTTCTTCCTATACCCACGCCGTCACTTTTTCCCAAGACCCCATTCTCATCGGGGAACGCATCAATCCCACGGGGAAGAAGCGTTTCCAACAGGCGTTGCGGGAAAAGGACATGGATTTTATTCTTCAAGAGGGGTTGCGGCAACGGGAAAAAGGCGTCCACGTTTTGGACGTCAACGTGGGAATTCCCGACGTTGACGAAACAACCCTGTTGCCTGAAACGGTCTGCGCTTTGCAAGAAGTGACCGATCTGCCCTTGCAGATCGATACCGCCAACGCCGCCGCCATGGAACGGACGTTGCGTCGATACAACGGAAAAGCACTTTTGAATTCCGTCAACGGAACGGAAGAAAGCATGCGCACGCTGTTCCCTCTGTTGAAAAAATACGGGGGTGTCGCCATTGCCCTGACCTTGGACGAAAGAGGAATCCCCGAAACGTCGGACGAACGCGTGAAAATTGCAGAGCGAATTTTGTCCGTGGCAAAGGAATACGGCATTGAAAAGCGCGATCTGATCTTCGACCCCTTGGCGATGACCGTTTCCGCAAACCAAAGCGCCGCCGCCGTGACCTTGGAAACGGTAAAACGCCTCACCGCCATGGGTTGCAAAACGTCTTTGGGCATTTCCAACGTCTCCTTTGGATTGCCCCACAGGGACACCGTCAACGCCGCCTTTTTTTCCGCGGCGCTGGAAAAGGGACTGTCTGCCGCCATTCTGAATCCTCATTCCGCCGAAGTGATGAAGGTCTATTATACCCACCGCTTGCTTCGGGGAAGAGACGAGAATTGCGCCGATTATATTGCTTTTGCCCAAACACTCCCCGCGGAAAATCTTGCCGCCGCACCGTCGTCGGCACGTGAAAAAACCGCAGAAGAAAAATCCTTGAAATCCGTAATTTGCAAGGGATTGAAGGGGGAAGCGGCGCAAATCACCAAAGAACTGTTAATCACGAAAAAAGCCTTGGACGTCGTCAACGAAGAGATCATTCCCGCCTTGGACGAAGTAGGCAAAGGCTTCGAAGAGAAGACTGTATTTTTGCCTCAACTTCTCATGAGTGCCGAGGCGGCAAAAGAAGCCTTTGAGCAGATCAAAGGCTCGGTTCAAGCCTCGGGTCAGACCCCCAAAAAGGGTCCCGTAGTCCTTGCCACCGTCAAGGGGGACGTGCACGACATCGGAAAGAATATCGTCAAATTGCTTTTGGAAAATTACGGATTTTGTGTCATTGATTTGGGCAAAGACGTTGCTCCTCAACAGGTGTTGGACGCCGCCAAAAAGTACGATGCACCCTTGGTGGGACTTTCCGCCTTGATGACCACTACGGTGCCCGCCATGGAAGAAACGGTAGCATTGTTGCACCGAGAACGTCCTCAGGGTAAGGTTATTGTAGGGGGTGCCGTTTTGACGGAAGAATACGCCTCGTCCATGGGCGCCGACGCCTACGGAAAGGACGCCCTTTCCACCGTCCGCTATGCGGAACGCGTGATGGAAATGCAAAATGCAAAATGCAAAATGCAAAATTAGCCCCTTCCACCGCAAGCGGTCCCCCTTCCCCTCGCCCCTAAGGCGGGGGACGGCGGTGCAAAATTCAAAATGCAAAATTAAGAATAAGCATAAAAAAACAGAGCCGAAGTGCGTTGCACTTCGGCTCGTCATTTTGCATTTAGCCTTTTGAATTTTGCATTTTTAAACCGCCGCCGCTTTGATGGAATCAATGAGATCCTTGACGGCTTCGTCGTCTGTCGCCCATGACGTGCAGATTCGAATGGCGGTGTGATATTCGTCGGGCTTGCCCCAAAGGTCAAAGGTGTATTTCTCGTTCAAAAATGCCAAAATATCGTTGGTCACTACCGTAAAGATCTGATTGGCGTTTCCTTGATAAAGCAAGGGAAAACCGTTCTTTTTCAGGGCGTCGCGGATCTTGTCCGCCTGACGGTTTGCCTTTTCGGCAATTTCCGTATAAAGTCCGTCGGTAAACAAGGTCAAGAACTGAAGTCCCAACAATCTTCCCTTGGCAAGCATACCTCCCCGTTGTTTAAGAACGTAGCGAAAATCTGCTTTCAATTCTTTTTTCAGAATCACGACCGCTTCTCCGAAGAGGGCGCCGCACTTCGTACCGCCGATGGATAAAACGTCCACTTTTGCGGCAATTTCTTCCAGGGTCAGGTCGTTTCCTCCTGCCGCCAGAGCATACGCCAAGCGGGCACCGTCCATAAATAAAGGCACGTGATAGGCACGGCAAATGCGAGAAAGATCATATAATTCCTGACGGGAGTACAGCGTTCCGTTTTCCGTGGGATGAGAAATATAGACCATACCCGGCTGAACCGTATGCTCGTGGTTGGCATCGGCGTAATGGGCGTTGATGACGTCTTCCACCTGTTTCGCCGTCAGTTTTCCGTCGGGAGAAGGCAGGGTCAAAACTTTATGTCCCGTGGCTTCCACGGCGCCCGATTCGTGGACGGCAATGTGTCCCGTTTCTGCCGACAAAACCCCTTGATGCGGTCTTAAAATCGACGCAATGACCGTAGCGTTTGCCTGAGTTCCTCCCATGAGAAAATGCACGTCCGCTTCGGGTGCTTTTGCGGCGGTGCGGATCAACTCCCGCGCCGTGTCGCAGTAAGGATCACAACCGTATCCCACGGTCTGTTCCATATTGGTTTGGGTCAACGCCTTTAAGATTCGGGGGTGACAGCCTTCTTGGTAATCGCAAGCAAAACGGTACATATTCAAATTCCTTTCGGTATATATTTACATCTCTGATTTTGCATTTATATTATCTGAAACAACCACCACAATAAGGGGGCAAAAATCAGGGCAGGCAGGTAGTTTGCCACCTTGATCTTGGCAATGCCCAAAAGATTTAATCCCAGCGCTAAGATCATCAAGGATCCCACGCAGGTCATAAGGGTGACGGCGCCTTCGGGAAGAAGGGGCTGTAACACGTGAGAGAGCAAGACCAACGTTCCCTGAAATACGAAGACGAATGCGGCGGAAAAGAGAACTCCCACGCCCAAAGAGACCGATAACATGATGGAAGAGCAGAGATCTAACAGGGACTTGGTAAACAACAAAGTGTTATCCCCCGAAATACCCGCCTGAAACGACCCGACCACCGTCATAGAACCTACGCAAAACAATAAAGACGCCGTTACGAATCCGCGGGCGACGCTTCCTTTTTCCGTGGTGGAAAATTTGCGTTCCACCGCCGTCCCCAAGGCTTCAATGCCCCCGTCCAAATTCAGCAAAAAGCCAACGACGGCACCCAACACCATGGAAAAAATGACAAAAAGAACGTTTGCGCCCCCCAACATTCCGTCGATGCCGATGTACAGAGTACAAAGGGCGATTGCCGTCATGACACCGTCGGACACCTTTTGGGGAATGGCTTTTTTAAACAGTAACCCCACGGTGCTTCCCAAAAGAACCGCAAGAGTATTCACTAAAACTCCGAGCATACTTCATTTCCCAACCCAAATCAAAATGATCGCATAAAGCAACCCCACCAGCACCGGCTGATGGAAGAGATAAATCCAAAGAGAATACCGTCCAACGGCACATAACACGCAGGATTTCCCACGCAAGGCGGGAAAAAGAGACTCCTTTTGACGGTACAAGACCTTTCCCGAAAAATATCCCAAAAGCACCACGCCGGCACAGGGGAAAATCGGAAACCAATCGGCGCCGTACCGAGCCGTTCCCACGGCGATGGAAAGAAGGTCTTCTTTTCCCAAAGAGAGCAACGCGGGGGCCTGGTACCATTTCAGGAAAAATCCCACGGCGACGATGACGGTACCAAGGGCAAACGCCACGTATTTTCCGCGTTTTTCTCCGAAAAGCGAACAGACCCAACACAAAAAAGCACCGATTGCCATGGGAGAAAGAACGCCGAACAAAATGGTGACTCCTATGTCGAACAACAGATCCAAAGTGACGGTAGCAAGGGCGATGCCCACCGCCGCCAAAGCGATTTGACCACTTCGCTTCAGAGGTTTTTTCGTCAATGCCGAACCGATGCCCGCCAACAACAAAAACAGGGTGGCAAACACGTAATGCAACGCTGTACGCCAAGGCGAAAAGGTGACGGATTCTCCAAAGCGTCCAAGAGCATCGATCATAGGAGAATCGGCATAAGGAAACCAATAAGGCAGACAGTAAAAATCGTAGGCCAAATGGTCGAGGCACATCATCAAAAGTGCCAGACCCCGCATAAAATCCAACTCAAAAATGCGGGTGCTTACCTTTCTCATTTGGGGAATTCCAATCCCAAATGACGGCACGCCGCTTCGGTGACGCAGCGTCCCCGCTGGGTGCGAACCAAAAAGCCGATCTGCATCAAATAAGGTTCGTATACGTCTTCAATGGTGACGGCTTCTTCCCCGATCATGGCGGCAAGGGTCTCCAGACCCACGGGGCCGCCGCGGAACTGTTGCACCACCGCCGTCAGCATGCGACGATCCAAAGCGTCCAAGCCCAATTTGTCAATATCCAAACGGCGCAAGGCTTCGTCGGCGATCTCGTCGGTAATCACGCCGTCTCCCAAGACCTGAGCAAAGTCCCGCACCCGCTTCAACAGGCGGTTGGCAATGCGGGGGGTCCCCCGGGAGCGAGAAGCAATTTCGTGAGCACCCGATTCGGTAATTCCGATATTCAAAATGGACGCAGAGCGCTTGACGATCTGCTCCAATTCTTCGATTTTATACAGATCCAGCCGCAACAATACGCCGAACCGATCCCGGAACGGCGACGCCAACTGCCCCGACCGCGTGGTGGCACCGATTAAAGTGAATTTTGGCAGATCAAAGCGAATGGAACGGGCAGAGGGACCTTTTCCCAAAATCACGTCGAATTCATAATCTTCCATGGCGGGATATAAAATTTCTTCCACCGTTCGGGAAAGGCGGTGAATCTCGTCGATAAAGAGAATGTCGCCTTCCTGCAGGTTGGTCAGAAGCGCAACAATATCCCCCGCTTTTTCCAGGGCGGGACCACTGGTAATGCGAATGGAGACGCCCATTTCCGCCGCCACAATGTTGGCAAGGGTGGTTTTTCCCAATCCGGGAGGGCCGAAGAAGAGAATGTGATCCAAGGCGTCTCCCCGCTGTTTTGCCGCTTCAATAAAAATGCGGAGATTTTCCTTTGCCTGCACCTGTCCGATATAATCGTCCAACCGCCGAGGACGGAGATTTTCCGGGTCGTCGGAAGGTTCAATGGTGCGGGTGGAAAGCAAACGATCGTCAAATTCCATGATACGTCCCCCTTAAATGGTCGAAAGGAACCGCAACGCCTGACGAACCAAGTCGTTGGTGTTGTCCGCGGTGCATTTTTCCAAGGCTTTTGCGGCGTCGTGTTTGGAGTACCCCAAAGCAACCAGAACGCCCACGGCTTCTTCCACCGCGGCTTTTTCCGCGGCCGCCGCTTGCGCTTCTTTTTCCGAAACTTTAATATTGGTTTTTGCAATTTTATCTTTCAATTCCAAACAGATGCGTTGCGCCAATTTGGGGCCCACGCCGTTTGCCTTGGAGATCTGCCGATAATCTTCCGCCAAAACGGCGGCGGCAAAGGTTTCGGGCAACAGTTCCGACAAAATCGCCAAAGCACCTTTGGGTCCCACGCCGCTGATGGAGATCAAGAGCATAAAAAACTGCTTTTCCTGTTCGTCGGCAAAGCCGTACAGGGTCATGGCGTCTTCCTTGACGTGCAGATAGGTATACAATTTGACCCGATCGTTTCCGCTGATCTCCCGATAGGTATTGGACGTAATGTTGCATTGGTACCCCACGCCGCCGCAGTCAATGACCGCCGTGGAAAAATCGCACCAAGCCAGGGCTCCCGAAAGGTAGTTGTACATAGCTCTCTCCTATATTAAAACTCTGTCCCGCCCCCTCCATGAAAGACGCAGGCTTCGCAACTAAATTTTGCATTGTGAATTTTGAATTTTTGCATTTTTCTGCGCCATCCCCATACAATGAGCACAACAGATGGCAAGGGCTAAGCCGTCGGCGGCATCGTCGGGACGGGGGATCTCTTTGAGGTTCAAAAGCATCTTCGTCATGGTCATGACCTGCTTTTTCTCCGCGTTTCCGTATCCCACCACCGCTTGCTTCACCTGAGGCGGCTTAAATTCGTAACAGGGGATTCCCGCCTTTTGGCACGCCAGCATAATGACGCCTCTCGCGTGGGCAACGGCAATACCCGTGGTAATGTTTTTGGAAAAGAACAATTCCTCGATGGACACGTAATCGGGATTCAATTCGGCAATCAACTTTCCCAATTCGTCGTAGATCATTTCCAAGCGCCGTTCCAAGGGAATTTTCGGCGGCGTGATAACAGCACCGTATTGAGGCGCCGAAAAACGGTATCCGTCGTAATGAACGAATCCCCACCCCACCCTCGCCACGCCGGGGTCGATTCCGAGTACCGTCATTGTATCGCCGCCTTTCTCTATACTTACTTTATATTATAACATATTTTTTTTTACTTGTAAACCCTAAAATCGTATTTTTACGGCTTTTTAAAAAATGACTTTTTTCTTTGTGCAGCTAACACAAGAATCAACGATTTACTTTGTTCAAAGTAACCAATTGACAAAAAATGTATCGCATGTTATAATGAAATCAAAGAAAGGAGTGATATCCATGAAGATTCCTATGAAGTCTGTTAGATGTGTGCTTCTTCTCTTTTTAAGATATTTTCTTTGGAGAGGTTGTCTTGAAGCAAGCAGATAGGCACACGAATCAAAACGATTTGTGTGCTTTTTTTATCCAATGAAAGGTTCTTTTTATGAAGAAAATTATCATAGCGTTGTTCTTGTCGTTTGTGCTTCTTTTATCCGCCTGCAGCGTCCCCTCAGACCCCATTACGGAAGAAACGGAAGAAACGGTTCGGCAGAAATATTACGACGTTCATTGTGCAAGCCACTCTGTTTTAGGGTCGAGTTTTTCCGCAGAAGAAACCAAAGTTTCGATCTACGGCTCCTTTGACGGAGTTGAGGTTTTCTTTTGGGACGGAGTACCTTCAAGACCGGAGTTCTCTCCCTACGATTATAGTATTTTCCTTCGTACAGAGTCCCTTTGCGAGAGAGAATTTCGTTATTCCACGTGGGAAACCTTGCAGGTTTATGCCGACGGAGAATTCTACACCCTTACCGATGCCTATAAACAAAAGATTGTAACAAAAAAGCAGGTTCTTTGGGTTTTTGAAAATCACAAGGCGGCTCACCCCCAACTGTACGCCGCGAACAAAAACGAAAATACCCTCTCGGAAGAAGAAGTACAGCGCATTGAAAATACCTTTTCCGAGAACCCGAAGACCAAGCTTATATTTGGAAGTATTGCAACCTATTTGGGGCGCTTCGAAGAGTGCATCGTGCTTCGGTTTGTTTCACAATTAGCAGTGCTGACACCACCCATCGGGAATGAGACTTTTTCCAATGGATATACTTATTGGGTTCTGACGGAAGATTTGCCCATGGAGCTTTCCAAAGCTTATGAACACGGCTTGATCAACGACCAAGAACTAAAGCTCATTGCCCATCGAGATAAATATGGCTGGAAATGAAATTACAGCAAGCTTAAATAAATTTTCGGGCATCTATTAAAATCTCCCCGTTCCCTACACGTAGGGAACGGGGTCGTTTTTGTCTTTGTTTTTATTCGGAAACCACTTGTTCAGGCACTTCGGGTTTTGCCAATTTCAACTGCAACGCAGACAGAGCCTTGCTGACGGCAGTGCCGATAATGAGGCAGACGGCGGCTTCAATAACAGCGTTCAACGTTACCAAAAGAACCACGATGCCCCATGCGTTGGATTGACCGGTGAATTCCAACACTCTGGGATTGTTCCCGAAGATCAGCACCAGCGCCGACACGAAGAACAGCGTGTTCAGCACGGCGGCGGAACAGGCAGACAGTACCGACGGTGCGCCTTTGGGGTCGAGAGATGCGATGAAGTGATACAAAAATCCGATCAATACCGCACCCAAAGCGCCGATGAGATAATTCCAAGGAGATGCGCCGTTGTTATTGAAGAGAACCGCCAAGCCCAATCCCACGAAAGCGCAGGAAAAAACGGCGGCAACGGTGGGGAAATGTTTCCCCTTGATTTTGGAAAGTCCCTGATACAAAAGTCCCACGCAAACGCCCATCAAAATGCGGGTCAAAACCGTCATCACGAAGGTTCCCACGGGAGAGATATCCAAGAGCAGAACCCCCAAGGCGTCCATGCCGAAGCATTGATAAAAACTTGTCAGTCCGAAGACGCCCCCCAAGATTCCCCCTGCGATGGGTCCCAACAAAATAGCGCCGATGGCAACGGGAACGGGCAACAGGGTGACGGACGTCAGACCCAACTTCAGATAACCGATGGGAGTGAACGCCATCAGAAGTTCAATGGCAATTAAAATTGCCAACAAAGTGAGACGGATCAGTCGGTTGGTGGTTTGCTTTTTCATAAAATTCAATCTTCCTCTTTTATTACAATCAGTTCTTTTGCATAGGGCAATTTCAAAACGAATTCATCACAAAAGGTGTGCCATTCGTCCAATTTATGATTTTTCCGCGCGTGGTACATATTCACCAAATTCTCGTAGTTCATGGTTACCGTGCGAGTTTGGTTGTAGGATTCGGGCAAAATTTGAATCAAATCGTACCACAACGCTTTGTCTTTGGTTTCCATATATTCCAACCGCACCGATTCCAAATAATCCACGATAATATCGAAGAATTTTGCCGAAGGCTCCGTGAGGTGATCCACGGAAAAATCGTCAACGGTAATGGGTTTGGAATGAATTTTGTGCATGGTGGACGTAGAATTAGCAACGGTGCCCACCTTGTAGGTGTCAAATTCCTTCCACCAATACAGAGGGGCGGTAATGTCCACGGAAACGAAGATCTGACGGATAAATTTTCGATGATCCGATCCGGCTTTTGCCAGACGGGTCGCCAGAGAAAGATCCGCTTCTCCCAAAATAAATTCGCCGTCGTCGTTGTAAAAACTATCCGACTTGTCCCAGGAAGACAAAGGATTGCGCGCTCCCCGAATGGCGTTTTCCAAATTCAATACCGAAATATGTGCAAAACGGATCATGTTTTGTTCCTCTCTTCCGCGTTCCTTATTCCTTTATTATACACATTTTTTAGCAGTTTGTCAAGTACCCCCCCTTTTTTTGTGTCAAGGAATTTGACACTTTTTTGAACATTCGTTTGAAATTATTGACAAGTAATAAATATTGTGCTATACTAATGAAGGAAGGGCGGAAATTCACTTAAAAGGAGATTTAATGTTACACGAATTTATAGACGATATTTTTCAAGATAAAAAGTTGGTTGGAAGAAGTTCTCGTTGGGCAAATTGGCAATCAATGTTAACTCCAACAAGTTGCAGGACATGTATAAAAAACCATGGAAAAATTGTCTCCATCGTTGTGTTATCGCACGGGAATAGAGTCAATGAACATGATCGTTGTATATGTATCTATGTTCCAATGCGAACGAAAACAATAGGATCTGCCACATCTATGGGGGAAAATGGACCAGACGTACAATTAAAATATTTTAATAGGCTTCCTACTTACTATGTAACAAAAGAAGATGCTGAATTGTTAGGTTGGAAAAAATATTTAGGAAATCTGCAAGATGTTTTGCCGGGAAAAACAATCGGAGGAGATGTTTACAAGAATTTCTCCAAAAAGTTGCCGGATGCCCCAGGACGCATTTGGTATGAAGCAGACATTAATTATGAGGGTGGGTATCGAAACCAGGATAGAATTCTTTATTCCAATGATGGGTTAATCTTCGTATCTTATGATCACTATCAAACTTTTTACGAAATAACAAATTAAGGAGATATTATGTATCAATACAAAGATTTGTACGTACTGGATTTTTCGAAAATTAAATATTATTCGGAACTTCACGAAATCATAAAAAAGGAATTGGATTTTCCGGATTATTATGGGAAAAATTGGGATGCCTTTTGGGACTGTTTGACCGATATGGTAGGACGTTCTGTTCATATCGAAATTCGCGGTTTGGAGCAATTGGAAAAAAAATTTGAAGAAGATGCAAAATTGATGCTGGAACTATTGAAAGAATGGAAGCATTATAATAAAAATAGTTACGCAGATCAAATCACCGTTGATATTATCCTCGAAGAAAAGACTGTTTCATTACCGTAATAATTTTATTTGTTTTTTTTACGAAACGCGTATTCATATTGCCCTTCCCCGAGGTTTTATGCGTTTTGGTTTTCAAAATTCGGTACAAGGTCCGGTCTTTCGCTTTTGTTGAGCTCAAGCTGTGGCGACGACGGGAACAACATATAAAAAAGTGAGAATCAAGGCGATTCTCACTTTTTCTTTTTCTTCTTTTTCTTAGTAGAAAACCCGAACAAGCCGAGTTTTTTGCCCAAAGTGTAGTAAGCGCCGTGGGCGTATGCCAAAAGTCCCGCTTTTTCCATGCAAAGGCGGTCTTCAGTATTGAAGAGTGCCTCGTCCACGTCTACCGACACGATCTCCGCCAAAAACATATCATGGCTCCCCAATTCAAGCACCTGTTTTACCTTGCATTCCAAGGACACGGGCGCTTCTTTCAGCAAAGGCGCCGCCACGTTTTTTGCGGGGGTGGGTGTCAGGTTACAGGCGGCAAATTTGTCTAAATTCCGCCCCGACTTCATGCCGCACAGATCCAATTCCTTGACTAAGGTAGACGGGGGCAGATTGATGACGAATTCCCCGGTCTTTTGAATGATCTCGTAAGAATACCGTTCGGGACGCAAGGAGATATAAGTCATGGGCGGGTGGGTACAAACGATGCCCGTCCACGCTACCGTCACGATATCGGCGACGTCTCCGTCGGCACAAGTCACCAACACCGCCGGTACGGGAGATAATTGCACCGAGCCTTTCAAAACCCTCTTCTTTCCCGCCAACTCTTTCGTGGGAGCGCCGGGAGTCGGCTTTTTGGGCGCCGCGCCCTTCTTGAACTCAGACATTGAAGCGGAAGAGAACCACGTCGCCGTCGTTCATGACGTATTCTTTACCCTCGGAACGTACCAATCCCTTTTCCTTGGCGGCAGTGTAGGTTCCGCAAGCCGTCAGATCGGCAAAAGAAACCACTTCCGCACGAATGAAGCCCCGCTCGAAGTCTGAGTGGATCTTTCCTGCGGCTTGAGGTGCCTTAGTTCCTTGCTTGATGGTCCAAGCGCGCACTTCCTGGGGTCCCGCCGTCAAATAACTGATAAGTCCCAACAGGGCGTAGGATTTTTTAATCAAACGGGCAAGACCGCTTTCGGTCAGTCCCATATCTTCCAAAAACATTGCCTTTTCGTCGTCTTCCAACTCAGAAATTTCTTCTTCCATACGGGCGCAGATGGGGAGCGTTTCGGAATGCTCACTCTTGGCAAATTCTTCCACCGCCAAATATTGGGGTGACGTCAGATCAAAAGCGGAATCCGCCATGTTGGCAACGTAGATGACGGGTTTCATCGTCAACAAATTGGCAGATGCCACCAACACAGCCTCGTCGTCGGTCAAGTCCATGGTGCGGGCACAGGAACCCGATTCCAAAACGGTTTTGACCCGTTGGAACAATTCCACTTCCACCAGCATTTTCTTATTGCCTTTGGCTTCTTTCTCTGCCCGCAAGATCCGCTTGTCCACGGCTTCCATATCGGCAAAGATCAATTCCATGTTGATGGTCTCAATGTCCCGCAAGGGATCCACGGAACCGTCCACGTGGACGATATTTCCGTCCTCAAAGCAACGAACCACGTGCAAAATGGCGTCTACTTCTCGAATGTGAGACAAAAACTTGTTGCCCAAGCCTTCTCCCTTGGACGCGCCCTTCACCAAACCCGCAATATCCACGAATTCAATGATGGCGGGCGTGTATTTGTCGGGATTGTACATTTCCGCCAAGACGTCCAGCCGCTCGTCGGGCACGGCAACCACGCCCACGTTGGGCTCAATGGTGCAGAAGGGATAGTTTGCCGCCTCCGCCTTGGTGTTGGTAATGGCGTTGAACAAAGTGGACTTCCCCACGTTGGGCAGTCCCACGATACCGAGTTTCATAATAAAAGTCCTTTCAAGACGTAATTATATACATAAGCCGGGAGCATACTGTAACACTATAATTATAGCACATTGTCTCAGTTTCCGCAAGGGGTAGAATGAAAACTTTTCCTAAATAATTAAATTGCAACGGCAATACACATAAAAGTCTTTTCTCATCTCAAAAAGGTAAAATTTTCAGGAATCTATGGCAACTCTAACCGTGGCAAAAGTCAAGGCCTTTCGCAAAACAAATTCTGCACCGCAGTAGATAAAGAAAAAGGGACTTGAAAAAAGGCGCGAAAAATGGTATAATAATCTCAACGATAAATTGGAATTTGAATAGCAATATTTTATGAGATGTTATTGCTTATTCCTAACACACACTAAAATGCTCTAAAAGCCTTGAAAACAAAGGTTTTTTCGCAAACAACTCATTTCATCCCACCGTACGGTGTTACACCGTTTTACCCTTGTCCCGAAAGATTATAAGGGCAAAATCAAGGGCAAGAATCATTTAAGATATTATGTTTTAGATTTGGGAAACGAACTGTTGCAATGTGAATTTACAAATGAATTGAGGACTTATCGTGAAGATATCCAAATTATTTGCAATCACATTGCAGTCGAAAACCAGACTTATTTTCTTTTTCGTCCTGGCAGCATACAATCTGCTGTTGGGCATATATCTGAAAGACTTTTTTGTACTTTCACCGATGCTGTTAACGTTTTATTTGCTCTCGGTGTTGCCAACATTATTTTTCGTCCTGAAAATACGGTCAACACCTATGCGTGCAATTGTACTTATTGTTCTATTTTTCGTCATGGTAATGAGTATTGTCAGCGCTCTTTCTTGCCGCAGGCTTCTGCCGATGTTGACGTTTGTGGTAACGGCTATCGAAATGATGTACTTCGGTATTGTCGATAATAGTTCCGGCAAAGACAAACCGCTGACGAAAATTTGTGTTTTGGTACTAACAGCATTTATTGCAGTACTTCTGTTCTTCTTATATAATTTCGTCTACAAACCGGAGGCTCCGTATCTTTCCAACGGCAGAGATACCCTGTGGGACACACAAACGGAAGAACTTGCTGACGATATTTGCGCCGGTTGTGAAACCGACGTGGAAAAGGTTCAGGCGTTCTACGAGTGGATCATATCGAATTGTGAGTACGATTATGAAGCAGACCCCTTATTTCAACACTTTGATGTTCGCAAGACACTGCGAACCAAGCAAGGTCTATGCTTTGATTTTGCGCATCTGTTCGTCGCATTCTGCCGCAGTCAAAATATCCCTTGCTATGCCGTTGACGGTACGCCTTATGATTGTTCCAAAGAGCCTCACACCTGGACTCGAGTCTATTTTCACGGTTCCTGGTGGGATATGGATTTGACGAGCGATATTCTTGCAATCAAGGTTAGCAGAAAGCTCTACGGGTTTCGTGAACTGGATGGC
>JAZSJP010000187.1:0-5474 GCA_045534395.1 Eubacteriales bacterium
TTGACCCTGTCAACGATACTCCCGACCACGCGCGGCTTCTTGCCCGGCGGTTGCAGGGGAAATTGGCGCACGTCAATCTGATTCCCATGAATCACGTGGACGAGCGGGATTTTCAGCCCTCGTCTCTGGAACGGATTCGCCGCTTCTCTTCTATTTTGTCCCAAAGCGGCATCAACGTCACCTGTCGCCGAAAATTAGGCAAAGATATTGACGCTTCCTGTGGGCAACTGCGCGCCCGCTTTGAAAAAGAGCGCAGAAACTGATACCGATCTTCCCAAGAAAGGGGTGTTCCCGTGAAAGCCTTCCTTATGACCGACGTAGGCTGCAAGCGTGCGTCCAATCAGGATGCCTTTTGCCATTCCCGATTGAATTCCGACACGGAATTTATGGTTCTGTGTGACGGTATGGGCGGCCACCGAGGCGGAAACGTTGCCTCGGAAATTGCCGTGCGGGCATTTCATCAAATGCTCTCCGACCGCCTCAGCCGTCCCCTTCGCGCCAAGGAACTGAAGCCGATTTTAGCAGGCATCATTGCCCGAGTCAGCCGTTTAATTGCGCAAACCGCTTCGCAGTCCCCGGAGTTTTCCGGTATGGGCTCCACGGTGGTTTTGGCAGTCCGATGCGGGAAAAAGGTCTGTATTGCCCACGTGGGAGACAGCCGCGCCTACCTTTATCGGGAAGGGAAACTGCGCCGTTTAACCAAAGACCATTCCTTGGTACAGGAAATGATCGACCGCGGAGAGATTACCGCGGAAGAAGGAGAGACCCATCCCCACCGAAACGTCATTACCCGAACCTTGGGGTATGCCGAGGATTCTCAGCCGGAGATTTTATTCTCCGATTTGCGCTTAGGCGACGTGTTTTTGCTTTGTACCGACGGGTTGTCGTCTACGGTAAACGACCGTCGGTTGATGGAAATTTTAGAACAAACTTCCCCCGAAGCCTTAACCTCGGTTTTCGTTGCCGAGGCGTTGGAACGGGGCGGATCCGATAATATTACCGTCGGAATACTTTACTACACCGGAAAGGAGGAGCACTGAGATGAAACAACTTATCGGAAGCATCGTAAACAACCGTTATCAAATCAGAAATACTTTGGGAATCGGCGGAATGTCCGTGGTTTTTCGAGCGTACGATCTTTTGGAAGACAGGGAGGTTTCCCTGAAAGTGCTGCGCGCCGATCGGCTGGGGGATAAAGAATCCCGCCGTCGGTTCTATAACGAATCCCGCGCCATTGCTTTAATGTCCCACCCCAATATCGTCAACGTCCACGACGTGAATTTCGAGGGACGTCTGCAGTACATCGTCATGGAATACGTGGACGGCGTTACCTTAAAAGATCGCATGGATCAAAAAGGTGCTCTTTCTCCTGAGGAGACCATTCACTATCTCCGTCAAATTTTAAGTGCCTTGTCTCACGCTCACGAGCGGGGTGTGGTTCACCACGATATCAAACCCGAAAATATTTTGCTTCTGTCCGACGCTTCGGTGAAAGTAACCGACTTCGGTATCGCTTCCGTCCCCAGCTTTGAATCCGATTCCATAACCGACGAAGCCGTCGGTTCGGTGCACTACATTTCTCCCGAGCAAGCACGGGGAGACGTGACCGACAATAAATCCGACCTGTATTCCGTGGGTGTTATGATGTACGCCATGCTCACGGGAAAACTGCCGTTCGATGCACCTTCTCCCGTAGACGTTGCCCGAATGCAGGTGGAAAAGCCCCCCTATCCCCCCTGTAAATTACTTCCCGAATTGCCCATCGGTTATCAGCAAGTTATTTTCCGCGCCATGGCGAAAAATCCGTCTCAGCGCTATCAGGACGCCATTTCCATGCTCAACGACTTGGAAAAGCTGGAAGCCAATCCCGAAGCCATTTTTCCCTATCCCAAGGAGTACCGTATTCCCAGCCGTAAGAACCGCAAGCGTAAGGGGATTTTTGGATTTTTCCGAGAAATGTATCCCGATGACGAAGAAACCTACCTCTTTGCTCGCAACAGTCAGTTATCTATCGTTTGTGCTCTTCTGTTGTCGGTGATTTTGGTCTTTTCCGGAGTGGGAATCATGGTCGCCGTGGTTTCCAATCTGTATCAGGAATACGTCAACGTTCCTCGCTACGTGGGAATGTCTTACGACGATATCGAAGCAAATTACGAGGTTGCAAAGAACTTTAAATTTAATCTGCAATACGAATTTGACAACGCCGTGGAGTCGGGTATTGTGTTAGAGCAATCGCCTTCTTCCGGGGAATCGGTCGTTTCCGGCTCTGAAATTACGTTGGTGATCAGTAAGGGTGGACGGAATATTGCCGTTCCCGATTTGGCGGGAAAGACCGAATCCCAAGCCATTGCCGCTTTGAAAAATTCCGGCCTTACTTACGTTCGAAAGACCGAGGTCGGCAACGTTACTGTGGACGAAGGTATCGTCTTGCGTTGTGAACCCTCCGAGGGCACCGAAGTCACCGAAGGCACTTCCGTTACCATTTACGTCAACGTCCGTGCTGCGGTGACGGAGGCGATTATGCCCAATCTTATCAATTCCGATAAAGAAACCGCCATTACAGCCTTGTATAAGAAGGGGCTGACTTCCGTTTCCATTAACGAGGTGTTCAGTGATACCGTGCCCGAAGGAAAGGTTATTTCCCAATCCGTGCCGGCGGACTCGGTGGTTTCCCTGTCTGAAACCATTACCATTACCGTAAGTAAGGGAACGGAGAAGACGGAGTAATATGGAAGGAATCGTAATTCGCGGGCTTGGTGGACTGTACGAAGTTTTGTGCGACGGACAGGTCTACGAATGCCGTGGCAGGGGTGGTTTGAAGCGGGATCGCAATATCCTTTACGTAGGAGATCGCGTGGAATTTTCCGACGGCGCCATTTCTAAAATATTACCTCGCCGTAGCGTATTGCCCCGCCCCGCGGTGGCAAACTTGGATAAACTCTTTATTGTCGTCGCTCTTTCCGACCCCTTGCCCAATCTTTATACCTTGGATAAACTAACGGTCATTGCCGAGCATTGCGGTGTTTCTCCCGTGTTGGTTCTTAATAAGACCGACTTGGACGACCCGCTTTCGGTCAAGGAAATTTATACGTCCATCGGGTATCCCTGTTTTTCGGTCTGCGGAAAGACCGGAGAAAACGTGGAACAACTTCGGGAATTGATGAAAGGACACACCTGTGCCTTTGCCGGACTTTCCGGCGTGGGAAAATCCACCTTAATGAACGTTTTGGCGCCCGAGTTGGTGCGTCAGACGGGAGAAATCAGCCGAAAATTGCAACGAGGCAAACACACCACCCGCGCTGTGGAGTTATATCCCTTCGAGGGAGGATTCTTGGCAGATACCCCCGGATTTTCCGAATTGGATTTTGCTCCTTGCGGGTTGTACGACCGTTCTCTTCTTGCCAACTGTTTTCCCGAATTTGAGTCTTATACCGAGGCTTGCTTTTTCCACGACTGTGCCCACGGAAAAGAAAAAAACTGTGCCGTGCGTCAGGCTGTGGAGGAGGGGAAGATTCCCCACTCCCGCTATGAAAATTATTTGAGAATGTACGAAGAAATCGGACCCTTGCGTCTGTGGGAGGTCTCCAAATGAGATGGGTCGTGTTTTGTTGGTCGAATTCCGACCTTCCCCCCAAAGACCTTCGTCCCGACGACGTCATCGTCTGTGCCGATTCCGGCATGGAATACGCCCGGCGGTGCGGCGTTACTCCTTCCATTGTTTTGGGGGATTTTGATTCCTATTCCGGCACCCTTCCCAAGGACACGGAAATTATCCGTCTTCCGGCGGAAAAGGACGATACCGACACCATGTTTGCCGTCCGTCTCGGATTGGAGCGCGGTGTGAAGGAATTTCTCATTGCCGGCGGTATCGGTGGACGCTTGGACCATACCTTAGGTGCGGTGCAAACTCTGAATTTTTTGGTCTCTCACGGAGCTCAGGCCGTTATGAGCGACGGAAGGCAATCGGTGGAAGTCTTAAACGCCCCCTTTACTAAGGAATACCGTTCTGACGGTACGAAATATTTTTCCCTTTTGGCAATGACCCCGTGCGTGACGGGAATTACCATGCAAGGCTTTAAATATTCCCTGACCGACGCCGTGATTACTTACGATTTCCCCTTAGGCGTCAGCAATGAGATCCTTCAGCCCGAGGCGATTCTTTCCGTGGAATCGGGTAGAGTTGCCGTAGTACGCACTGCCGATTGATTTCACACATTTTTCCCCGTTCGCATAAGATGGCGTAACAGAGGAGATGAATCCTCTGAATTTAAGGAGGCTTTCTTATATGAACTGTAACACCAATTACTATTTCTGGACCGTCCTCATCGCCGCCGTCATTATCTTCGCTATTTACGGAAATAACAACGGTTGCGGATGCGACAACGACCACTGCTGCTAAGGCAACACATAATGGACCGCCGGAAATTTCGGCGGTCCTTTTGTATAATAGGTAACGTAATGAAGTACGAACATATTGTTTCTGCAAAATTTATCGGAAGAGTCAACCGTTTTATTGCTTACGTAAACTTAAACGGAGAGGAGACTGTCGTCCACGTGAAAAATACCGGGCGGTGTCGAGAGTTGTTGACCGAAGGCTGTACCGTCTATTTGGAGACTTCGGACAAGCCGGAGCGCAAGACGAAGTATGATTTGGTTGCGGTGGAAAAACAGCGCCCCGGGAAACCCCCTTTGTTAATCAATATGGATTCTCAGGGAGCCAACGTAATTGCTTGGGAATGGCTGAAAAAAGGAAATTTGTTTTCTTCCGAGGCAGTGATTCTCCGGGAAGTGAAATATCGGGATTCCCGTTTTGATTTTTATGTGGAAGACGGCGAGCGCAAGGCCTTTGTGGAAGTTAAGGGTGTGACCTTGGAATCGGATGGCATAGCGTCCTTCCCCGACGCCCCTACGCATCGCGGCGTTCGGCATTTACAAGGGCTGACCCGAAGTCTGCAAGACGGCTATGAGGCGTGGGTCTTATTTATCGTTCAGATGAAGGAAATTAAGGAAATTCACCCCAACGACGAGACCCATAAAGAATTCGGTGATACTCTGCGTACTGCCGCTAAGGCGGGCGTTCACGTCGTTGCGGTGGATTGCAACGTAACGCCCGACGAGGTTGTCGCGGATGACTTCATTCCCGTGATTTTATAGGAGGATTTATGGAAATGGTTCTTTTGACCGCTCTTGGTGTGGGCGGTGCGACGGCTCTGGGCGCCGTTATCGGATTTTTCTTTAAAAAAATATCCCACCGCTTCAGCGATATTATTTTATCTTTTGCCGCGGGTGTTATGCTGGCGGCGGCGGTATTGGGGCTGATTCTTCCGTCTTTGGAATACGGCGGAAAATACGGTCTTATAATGACTGTTGCGGGCATTTTTTCCGGCGCCTTTTGTTTGAATTTGATTGATAAATTGGTGCCGCATCTTCATAAAATGGTGGGCGCGGAACCGGAAAATCACTTGGATAACGCA
>JAZSJP010000067.1:0-3437 GCA_045534395.1 Eubacteriales bacterium
CCAGCGCAGGCCTTCGTTCATTTCATTAATATCGCTCATAATACCGTTCCTCTCATGATCTGTCGTACATCGTCAATCTGAAATACCGCTTTCGCGGAGGATTGTCAGATCAGACGGCTAAGACCGACGATTGCGCCGGAGAAGCAGTAGTCAAGAACGCCGATAATAGCGCTGATGATGAGAACACAAACGATTACGATGATGCTCGAAGACTGAACGGTCTTCCAGCTTGCCCAGGAGACTTTCTTGCATTCGGACTTAACGGATCTGAACCATGCAGTCAGTCTGCTCCAAAGAGAAGGCTTGTCAGCTTTTGCGGACTTGGTTTCCTTTGCAGCTTCAGGCGCGGTTTTCTTTTCGTTTTCAGCCATTGTTCAAAAACTCCTTACCCGATTATTTGGTTTCTCTGTGAAGAGTGTGCTTCTTGCAGAAACGGCAATACTTGTTCATTTCAAGTCTGTCGGGATCGTTCTTCTTGTTTTTGGTTGTGTTGTAGTTTCTCTGCTTGCATTCGGTGCAGGCCAGAACAACCTTATCTTTTCCCATTGCGGCACCTCCTTGATTATTTCGGGCGTATACCCGTTGATTGCCTCCCTTGTATAAGAAGAAACAGATGCTTCCGGCTCGATTTTCGGGCAACAAAAAAAAGCACCTTTGTACAAGGTGCATCTATTATACCATATTTTTTTCCAAATTGCAAGAGTTTTTTTTCGTTTAATTGTAACATTTTCGTTTCATTTTTCATTTTTGACCGTTATTTCACCGAAAAACGGACGTACATTCCGGTTTTTGTGACCAACGCAGACTGCATCTTATAATCGGAAGATAAATATTTCGTCAGTTGACGGTTCAAAAGATCTTCTGCCGAAGACAAAACTTTGGGCTGGCTCAAAAAGGGAGCCAAAACGTCGCTTCCGGCAGAAACCTTTGTCACCGTAACCTTCAGCCGCCCCTGAAAAACTTCGGGAGCGCAATGCAACGTACACGGAACCGACTCCGGAAGAAAGATCACCAGAGCCGCGGGAATATCCATCTGTTTCGTCAAAAGAGAAACGTCCACGTCTCCGGACAGAATCACTTCTCCTTCATCAAAAGACGCCGAAAGATTTTTCAAAGCAGAGGTATCGGAATGTTTGGAAAGAAGGGCAGAAAGATATTCGGACGTCAGCGCAAACTCGTAAAACTTCTCCGAAAGGTCTTCCCCGTCGGAATGTTCCGTACTGTCCACGGTGGGAATCTCAGACAGAGAAGAAGGGTCGAACACGTCGGTAACGGCGGACGACCAATCCACGGTGGAATCGTCGTCAAACAGAACGTCTTCCGAAGAGTCGGTCAAGGAAAAATGATTTTCGATTCCGAAAAATCGGGCGGAATCGGTCAAGAAATCCCGAAAGGCGCCGGTCAGCACCGCCCAAACGAATAAAGCGGTCAATGCCGCCAAAAATAATCCGGATACAATTCGACTTCCCCGCATAAAAATCCCCCTTGCGTTTTTTCATATTTATTATAACGCAAAGGGGAAAATTGTTTCAGGTAATTTTTTACTTTGTTATTTTTGAACACTTTGTGAACTCTCTTGACTTTCCCGCAGAATATGGTATAATATACAGGCGTGTAAAGCAGTTTTACTTTACAGGGGTGACAATATGAAGGAAAAGCATTTTGACACCGCATCGGAATCTTCCCGGGCGGAAATCACCCTGCTTTTGGATTTTTACGGCAACGCTTTGACCGAGCGTCAGCGCCGCACGGCGGAGTTGTATTTTCAGGAAGACCTCTCTTTGGGAGAAATCGCCGAAATGACGGGAATCACCCGTCAAGGTGTGCGGGACGGTCTGAAAAAAGCGGAAAAAGCGTTGTTCGAATACGAAGAGCGGCTGGGAATCGCCCAACGGTTTTTGCGTCAGCGCAAAGCCTTGGAAGAGGCGCTGAAAACGGCGGAATCCTTACCCCAAGGCGATGCCAAAAATACCCTTGTGACCTGCATCGGCGCCGCCATGGAAGAAGCATAATCGCCACTTATATATTAGGAAAGGAGCGTGACGGAGATGGCCTTTGAAAGTCTTTCCGAAAAATTAGGAAACGTATTCCGCAAACTGAAAAGCCGCGGAAAGTTGACCGAAGCCGATATTAAATCCGTCATGCGAGAAATCCGCTTGGCGCTCCTTGCGGCAGACGTCAACTACGGCGTTGCCAAAGACTTTACCGCAAAAGTCGGGGAGCGTGCCCTGGGCGCCGACGTTTTGGAAAGCCTGACCCCCGCCCAACAAGTCATCAAAATCGTCAATGAAGAATTGACGGCGTTGATGGGAGAGAAAAACGACCGTATCAAATTTGCCAACAAGGGCCCCACGGTAGTCATGCTCTGCGGACTTCAGGGTGCCGGTAAAACAACCCACTGCACCAAGTTGGCACTGTTCTTTAAAAATATGGGGAAACGCCCCCTGTTGGTGGCGTGCGATATATACCGACCCGCGGCAATTTTGCAGTTGCAGGTCATGGGAGAAAAAGCCGGAATTCCCGTCTTTACCATGCCGGAAGGCACTCCCCCGCCGGAAATTGCAAAAGCGGCTCTTGCCCACGCCAAGGAACACGGAAACGACATGGTCTTCCTGGATACGGCGGGACGGCTTCACATCGACGAAACCCTCATGGCGGAATTGCAAGAGATCAAACGCATCGCAGAACCCCATGAAATTCTTTTGACCATTGACGCAATGACCGGTCAGGACGCCGTCAACGTGGCAAAATCCTTCGACGAGCAGTTGCAGATCGACGGAACCATTCTGACGAAAACCGACGGTGATACCCGCGGCGGTGCGGCGCTTTCGGTCAAGTACGTCACGGGAAAACCCATCAAGTTTATGGGCACCGGGGAAAAGATCGGCGATCTGGAGCCCTTCCACCCCGAGCGCATGGCGTCCCGCATTTTGGGAATGGGAGACGTTTTAACCCTGATTGAAAAGGCAGAAAAAGCCTTTGACGATAAAAAAGCGGCGGAATTGGAAGAAAAATTCCGGGAAAACCGCTTTGACTTTAACGATTTTCTCGATTCTCTCGATCAAATGAAGAACATGGGTCCCATGGACGATTTGGTCAAGATGATTCCCGGCATGAATCTGCCCAAGAACGCAGATTTCCACGTGGACGAAAAACAGGTTGCCCGCACCGAGGCGCTGATTCTCTCCATGACCAAGAAGGAACGGGAAAATCCAGACCTCATCAATCCTTCCAGAAAACGGCGCATTGCCGCCGGAGCCGGCATGAAGGTAGAAGACGTCAACCGTCTTTTGAACAGCTTCTCCCAAATGAAGCAGATGATGAAAAAATTCGGGGGACACAAAAATCCCGCCCGTCGCAAAAAGCGGCGTAAATAAGCAATTCCCCGGAACACCGCGGATTTGATATGAACTTTATCTCTTGAAAGGAGTGATTTT
>JAZSJP010000178.1:0-7909 GCA_045534395.1 Eubacteriales bacterium
GGAAACCATGCGAAACAAGAGCAAGACCACCAAAAAGGTCGCCAACACCGCCAAAAAGATGCGGTAATCGAGGACGATCAAAAGACCGCCCATGACAGAGACCCCTTTACCCCCTTTAAAGTGAGCGAAACAGGGATAAAAATTCCCCAAAAGGCAACCGGCAACAAAGATCACACCGGAAAGGCAGGCACCGACTTCGCCGAGTCCAAAAACGTCTCCGGGGAACAGGTATTTGGCAACCAGGCCGAAGACCATGCTTTTCAAAATCTCCGCAGCCATGACGGTGATTCCCCAGCCAAGTCCCATAGAGCGAGCCACGTTGGTACCGCCGGCATTGCCGCTTCCCACGGAATAAATATCAATCTTCCCGATATACTTGGTTACGATAAGAGACAAATTGACGCTTCCCACCAAGTACCCGAAGACAAAGGTCAGGGCAAGATACAGCCATTTCATTTTTCTTGGTCTCCCCTTTCGCGAATAAAGAGACGAATGGGCGTCCCTTCCAACCCAAAGACGGCACGGATTTGATTTTCAATGTACCGCTGATAGGAAAAATGGAACAGAGACGCATCGTTGCAGAAAATAACGAAGGACGGCGGATTGGTAGACGCTTGGGTCATATACAGGATCTTCAGCCGCTTTCCCTTGTCGGAAGGGGGTTGCACCCGAATGGTGGCGTCTGCCAAAATATCGTTGAGAACTCCCGTGGTAATACGGCGGGAATGCTGTTCGTGAACGGAATTGATCAAAGGGAAGAGTTTTTCCACCCGCTGTCCGGTTTTTGCCGAAAGGAACAACACCGGTGCGTAGGACATATATTTCAACTCTTCCTTAATATCTACCTTCATTTGATCCATGGTGTAGGTATCTTTTTCAATGAGGTCCCACTTGTTGACCAAAATCACAGAAGCTTTTCCCCGCTCGTGGGCAAATCCGGCAATTTTTACGTCTTGATCGGTAACGCCTCGCGACGCGTCAATCAAAATCAGCACCACGTCGGCGCGGTCGATTGCCATATAAGAGCGAACGATGGAATATTGCTCGATATTATCATATACCTTATTTTTACGGCGTATGCCTGCCGTATCAATAAAGCAGTACCGACCGTACTGATTTTCCTTGACGGTATCCACGGCATCGCGGGTGGTACCGGGAACATCGGAGACGATCATACGCTTTTCGCCTAAGATATAATTGACCAAGGAAGATTTTCCCACGTTGGGGCGGCCGATCAAGGCAACCTTGATGGTCTTGTCTTCCTCGTCTTCTTCGTCGGGAGAGGGGAGATATTCGTAGACGGCATCCAACAGATCCCCGATGCCCAAACCGTGCACCGAAGAGACAGCGACGGGATCCCCCATGCCCAAATTATAAAATTCGTAAAATTCCGGCGGATTCTCCCCGGGTCGGTCAATTTTATTGACGCAAAGAACCACGTTTTTGCCCGCTTTCATAAGCATACGAGCAACTTCTACGTCGGCGTCGGTAACACCGGATTTAATATCGGTAACAAAAATAACGGCGTCTGCCTGATCAATGGCAATCTGAGCTTGACGGCGCATTTGATCCAAAATCTCGTCGCCGGTATAGGGCTCAATACCACCCGTATCTACTAAGGTACAGGTTCTTGCCCGCCATTCAAAATCGCAGTAGATACGATCCCGGGTCACGCCGGGGGTATCTTCAATAATCGAAAGGCGCTGTCCGACAATTTTATTAAAGAGGGTGGATTTTCCCACGTTGGGACGTCCCACCACGGCAATCATAGGATTTGCCATATCTTACTCCTTTCTCTACCGTGCGGCGCGCATCAAAGCGTCCGCAAAACCTTCGGCTCCGTTTTCGGCAACCATTACCGAAACCTTCAATTCCCGTTCCACGTCCGATACGGAAATATCGTCCAAAAATTTATCGTCACGAAGCATGACGTCGGGGATCAACAGATAATCCCCCAACTCCTTACCCTTTAATTGAGCAATTATGTCTTGCCCCGTTACCAATCCCGTCACGGTGACGTCGTGACCGAAAAAGTCGTTTTCAATGCCGTAAACTTCGCATTTCAGATCGGTAAACTTCTCTCCGATTTTATCCGTCATACGGCGCAGAAAAGATTCCGCAATCTTTCCCGTAGCGCAACTGACGCGAATGGGAGCCGTAAAGGGCTCGACGATGAAGGACATCAAGTCGGACAGTTCCCGTTCAAAGGTCGCCATCATGCCCACGCCGTTTTCCATTTGCTCAAATTCTTCGTAGGTATCAAAATCGGGCAAAGGCAAGCCGGCCTTGAGATACAACTCGTCTGCCGCCCAAACCAGCCGTGTTCCCAAATCCTTCAGGCACTCTTGAGCAAACCCTTCCACTTGAGCAATGATCTCTTTGCACTCTTGAGGAGTGTAGACCCGAAGAGGCTCCAGACCTTCCCGATGCCGGGTCAATCCCACGGGAACCACGGAAATGCTGGACAACTGAGGACAAAGGGTCTTCAAATCCTTCAACGTGCGATCCAATTCCGCACCGTCGTTCCAACCGGGGCAAAGAACGATCTGCGCCCGCAGATTGATGCCCGCATCCCGAAACTTCTGCATCAAAGAAAATCCTTGGGCAGCGGCGGGATTTTTCATCATCTTGACCCGCAATTCGGGGTTGGTGGTATGCACCGAAACGTTAAAGGGGGAAACTTTCATATCCACGATGCGTTGAACGTCATCGTCGGTCAGATTGGTCAAGGTAACGTAATTTCCGTAAAGCAACGAAAGGCGGAAATCGTCATCCTTATAATACATCGTCTCCCGCATTTGGGGGGGGAGTTGGTCGATAAAACAGAAAATACATTTATTTTTACAGGATCGTTGCTTGTCCATCAAATAATTTTCAAAGGTAAGTCCCGCATCTTCGATGGGGTTTTTCAACACCGCAAAACATTCGTTTCCGTCTCGACGCAGAGTAAGACTCTCCACGCCGCTGGCGGTGTGATACATATAATCCAAAAAATCCCGAACGGGTCTGCCGTTGACGGCAATCAATTCATCTCCGGGCAATACTTTCTTTCGAAAAGGACTTTTTTTATCTACGCAACTGATAATTGCCATATTCATTCCTCAAATACGTGATTCACGTTATTTTTGGGCACAAAACGACGGAGAAACATCGTTCTTTCTTGAAAGAATGAAATGTTTCTCCCTCGATTGATGCGACAAGGATCACTTCGCCGCTTCGTTGTTCATTTTCAGAACCTGCTTACCGTCATAGTAGCCGCAAGCTTTGCAAACACGGTGAGAAAGAACGTATTCGCCGCAATTGGGGCACTTAACCATGCCGGGCATATCGAGCTTCCAAACGCTGGAACGTCTCTTATGCTTTCTCTGTTTCGAGACCTTTTTCTTGGGTGCGATCATTGGTGGACACCTCCTATTTCGATGTCAAATTAAAAACTCAGTTGTTGCATCCGCAGTCGCCGACGTTTCGGTTCTTGCCACAAGTGGGGCAGATTCCCAAGCAATCCTCTTTGCAAAGGATCTGCATGGGCAATTCCAAGACCAAAGCATCGTAAGCGGTTTTTTCCAGATCAATCTTTCCGTTTTCTACCGCAACGGAATCGTCCTCGGACGAATCCAAAGTAAGTACGGTCTTCAGATCTGCCGTAAGGGAAAGAAGAGCATCTTCCAAACACCGATCGCATTGAGCGACACAGGTGCCGGAGACGGTGGCGCGGAAGGTCATAACACCGACGACGTTGCGAAGTTTCCCGACAATGCGGACTTCCCGGAAAGAAGGGTCCAACGCGGACAGATCCACCGCCTCGTCAAAGGGCAGGCTTTCTCCGTCACTGCGGCTGAAGTCGTTAATATCCAAGAACCGCATGGCAAACTCCTTTCGTCGGCGCAAAACGCATACTTATATATTATACCACAAAATTTCAGAATGTCAAGTAGGAAATTGGAAACTTTATTTGACCTCTCTACCGCCGTCGCAAGCAGAAGAAATATAGAAAGCTCCGGTAAAGCCGGTGCGTTCTTTATAATTCTTGCCCACTTCTTCAATAAAACGGTCCACGGCGTCGTCGGCAACGATGCTGACGGTACAGCCGCCGAATCCGGCGCCGGTCATACGAGAACCGATACAACCTTCCACCTTCAGAGATTCTTCCACCATCACGTCCAGATTCAAACCGGTGACTTCATAGAGGTCCCGCAGAGAGATGTGAGAAGCGGTCATCAGATGACCGAAAGCGTGCAAATCGCCTGCATTCAGGGCTTCAATGGATTTCAGAACGCGGTCGCATTCGTAAACCACGTGTTCGGCGCGGCGGCGTTCCACTTCGTTCTGAATCAAATGCTTGGAATCCTCAAACTGTTCCACGGAAATTGCCCGCAGACAGTCAGCTTCGGGGTATGCGATCTGCAACTGTTTGAGAGCAGATTCACATTCGGCACGGCGCTCGTTGTATTTGGAATCTGCAAGGCCGCGCTTTTTGTTGGTATTCCCGACGATGATCTTATAACCGTCCAAAACCAAGGGAACGTATTGGAAATCCAAGGTTTTGCAATCCAGGAAAATGGCATTGTCCCGTTTTCCCATGGCGCTGGCAAACTGATCCATAATTCCGCAGTTGACACCGCAGTAAACAATTTCCGCTTCCTGAGAAAGTTTTGCCATTTCAATCATATCCACGGCTTCGGTGATACCCTTTGCCTCGTTGGAGAAGGTGGCAAGGGTCAGCGCCATAACCACTTCAATGGCGGCGGAAGAAGAAAGTCCGGCTCCCAAAGGAACGGTATCGTGATAAAGAATATCACAAGAGCAGATTTCGTATCCGTGGTTTTGTAACACGTAGGCAACGCCCGCCTGATAGTTACCCCACTTCAGATCCTTGTAGGAATCCAATTTGTCAATATCCAATTCCACGCGATCGGGAAGATCGGTCGCTGCAAGACGAATCTTGCCGCTGTCGGTCTTACGGACAATAATATGAGACGCATGTTCCAATGCCGCGGGGAACACGAAACCGCCGTTGTAGTCGGTGTGCTCACCAATCATATTGACCCGTCCGGGGGACACGAACATACGGACGTCGGAAGCGTCTCCTCCGTAGAGCGCAAGGAATTTTTCAAGCAATTCTTGGTTCATGGTATCGTAACATCCTTTCTGAACTGTATACAGAATTATTATACACCATTCCACCGCGAATGTCAAGGTTTATTTGCAACAAATATAGGAATTTAAAGAACGTTTTCCCAAGTGGGGCGATGGGTCTCCGACAGTTCTTTCAGGGTTCGGGACAGATCGCTCAAGGCTTCCAAGACGGGAGAAACGTCCCCCGTCTCCCCCAACTGCTTCGCCCGAGAAAGTGCCCGTTGAATCTCATGGATCCGAGCATCGTTGACGAAAATTCCCAAAAAAGGACGGCGGTTCTCAAATTCGTCGATAAAATCATCTAACAGTTTCATGCCTTCCGCCATCTTTTCTTCTTGGGATAAAACGTCGCAAACCTCGTCTGCCTGCAAAGACAAGGCGTCGGCAACCTTTTCCAGACAGGTCTGCCCCACCGCCACAAAAAAAATCAACAACGCAGCCACGACCATCGTCCACAAAAAACGGCTTTTCATGAGGCATTCTCCCGAAAGATACAGGTGTAGCGTCCGGCAATTTCATAGAGCAAAAAGACGTTTTTGGGCTCCGTCGCACCCTCTTTTTTTAAAATTGCCGCCAAAGCACCGTCGTCAATGCCGCGGCGGTGCAGATTTTCCCGAATGGGAACACCGTCGGAAATCAAAATCAAAGGCAACGTTTTTTGCGTGGCTTCTCGCTTGGGAATGACGCTGACCTTTCCGTCGTTTTCCAAAACGCAATATTTCACGTCTTCAATTGCCATCAATCCCTTTTGCCGCAATTCTTCCATCAATTCTCCCACGGACATTTGAGATTTTTTCATTTCCTTTTGGTTGATCTTTCCGTCGTCGATGAGTACCGAATACCGTCCCCCCAACATTCGGCTGATAAAAGGAATCTTCAAACTCAAAAAAGAAAAGGAAATCTCCAACACCACCAGAGTCACCATGGGAATCACGCTGTAAATCAGAGGCATTTCCAAGTCTTGCATACACAGAGTAGCAAGGTCGGAAATAAGAAGAGTAATCACCAGCTCCGCAGGCTCCAACTCCCCGATCTGACGCTTACCCATGCACCGAAGCGCCGTGATGGTCAATACATATAAAATTGCCGTGCGAATCAACGCAACTGCCATAAAATCCCCCGCCTAATTTCATTTTTATATAGTTTTTACGGCGGCAAAAAAAATATGCACCCCGAAAACGAGGTGCATACTCTCACGTTTTTTACTTACAAGCAACGGCAAGGGTTTCTTTGGCGATCATCAATTCTTCGTTGGTGGGAATGACGAGGACCTTGATCTTGGAATTCTTACCGGTAATATCCACGGTTCCTCTGACTTTGTTGGCTTCTTCGTCGATCTCGATACCCAGAGGTTCCAGAAGTCCTTTGCAGACGTTGGAACGGGTGGTGGGTCCGTTTTCGCCGATGCCCGCCGTAAAGACGATGCAGTCAACACCGCCGAGAATGGCGATATATCCCGCCATGATCTGCTTACATTGATAGCCGAACATTTCCAGAGCAAGAGCGCATTTTTCATCGCCTTCGTTGGCGCGGGCTTCCAGATCGCGGAAGTCGCTGAATCCGCCGGAGACGGCGTAAACGCCGGACTTTTTATTCATGATATTGTTCAACTCGGTGCCGTTCATGTGGCGCATTTCCCCGGTCTTTTCGTCTTTGACCAATTCGTTATCCAACAACAGGGGAACGATGGCGGGATCGATAGAACCGCAACGGGTTCCCATCAGAGGACCGGCAAGGGGAGTCAGTCCCATGGACGTATCCACGCAACGACCCTTATCCACGGCGGTGATGGAAGAACCGTTACCCAGGTGCAGGGTGACCATCTTCAATTCTTCAGGCTTCTTGCCCAAATATTCCGCGGTTTTCTGAGATACGTATTTGTGAGAAGTCCCGTGCGCACCGTACCGCTTAATGCTGTACTTTTCGCACAGATCCCGAGGCAGAGCGTAGGTTTTCGCCACGTCGGGCATGGTGGAATGGAAGGCCGTATCAAACACGGCTACGTGGGGAATGTTGGGCATTGCTTCACGGCAAGCGCGAATTCCCGCAGCGTTGGGAAGAGCGTGCAAGGGAGCCAAAGTTTTGCAAGCCTCGATCTTTTCAATAACCTCTTCGCTGTCCACCAAAGTGGCTTCCATAAAGAAGTTTCCGCCGTGAACGATGCGATGACCGGCGGCGCCGATCTCGGAAATATCGGAGATCACACCGATTTCGGGATCGACCAAGGTTTCCAACACCTTATTGGCGGCTACGGTATGATTGGGGAACGCCACGTCGGTTTCAATGGCAATGTCTTTTGCGGGTGCTTTGTAAGAGAAAACACCGTCGATGCCGATGCGGTCACAGTTCCCTTTTGCAAGAACTTCTTCGTTTTCCATATCAAACAGCTGATACTTCAAAGAAGAGCTGCCTGCATTGATGACTAAAACTTTCATAATTTTACGCCTTCCTGTATCTTGATTTTTTTTCAACTTTGTAGTATAATGGATACACAAATTACATTATAATCCATTTTTCAAAAAATTGCAAGGGATTTTACATTTTTTTGCGTTTTAGAACCGAAAAAGGAGATTGCCGTGAAGATTGCCGGAATTATTGCCGAGTACAATCCCTTTCACAGGGGACACGAATATCAAATCCAACGTCTGCGGGAGCGGGGCTTTGAGGGGATCGTTGCCGTCATGAGCGGAAACTTCGTTCAACGGGCAGACGCCGCGCTGACCGACAAATACCGCCGCGCCCGAGGTGCTGTTGGTTCCGGAGTGGATTTAGT
>JAZSJP010000129.1:0-2369 GCA_045534395.1 Eubacteriales bacterium
CTTTCCGTCGGTCTTCCAACGGTCGTACAGGGCGGTAATTTCCTGCAAAACCGCGTCAGCGTCGGAGTTGCCGTCTTTATCGGTGGTTACGTTCAAAAGAATGTGACGCATGGAAGCCAAGGGATGTTCGTCCCGATGGCGGGCAAGGAAATAGCAGACGGAATAAACACCGGCGGCGGTTTCATGAACCTCTACGTCACCCGCTTTTCGAGAATCGTCAAAAAGCCACGCCGTCATGGTCGTCTGGGAAAGATCGGTAGCGGAAACGTTTGTTGCCAAGGTTGCGGCGTCGGACTCGAAGTTTTTCTTTTGACTTTCGGGGGCAAAGGAAATCGCCCGAGATTTAAAGATTTCCTCCGAAGTCAATCCCTCGGCAAAGGATTGCGCAAGGGCCTTGACGGCGGCGGCAACGGCTTCTTCGGTATCGGCGGGAGAATCTTCGGGTAAAAAGTCCTCGGTCAAAGTATAAATCCGAAAATCCAATTTATCAATGGAATTTTTATTCTCTGCGTAATACCCTTCGTAATCGGCGTCGGAATAAACGATGGCGTTTAATTTTTCATCGCAATATTGCGTTGCCAAAAGTCTGCGGGATAAAAATTCGCGGTAACGGCTTTCAGTCAAGCCTTCGCCGTAATATTCGGAAAGGTAATCGTCCAAGGTCATCTTGGCACTTTGTGCCGCTTCGGTGGCAGACAAAACGAAGGCGTCCACCGAAAGGCGAGACTCCTCGCTCAATTCCGTTCCTTCGGCAACGGCGGCGTTATAAAAAGTGAACACCTGCTTCAGAACGTCTTCGGTCTGATTCATAAAGAACTCCGCCCATGTCATTTCTTCCTCGGCAACGGTGCACTTTTGTTCTCTGAGAGGCTTATTTTTATCCAAACCGAAATAGGAAAGATAATCGGCATACTCGGAATAAAAACTCTGCACCTGAGAGCAGTAGGTGTAATTATACTCCAAGGCGGAAATGCCCGTCTCTCCCACCGTCATGACCGATTCTTCGGTGGCGGCGCAAGAGCAGAAAATGGACAAGATCAACAACGATGCAAGCAGTAAAGTAAGAATACGTTTCAAAACAGTCCCTCCAAGTTACGTATCGTTTTCATCGGTAATTTTACGGAATTTCGAGGTCATTTCCTCAGAAGGTGCGGAAGGAGCGGAAGGCACGGAATCCACCTTGCGGAATTTGACCGTAGCGTCGGGGGAATTCAATCCCTCAGAGGGGGTCAATCGGCGGGCACTTCGGGGCCCTACCACCGTCTGCTCGGGACTTTCGGCACCGGTAATGGGAACGGGCAGGGGTGCTTCGTCCTCGGGAGAGGGCTTTTCCTTTCGAAGGACGATAACAATAATTACGGCAATGACCGCACCGATAGCAAGAACGGCAACGACGATAATCCCCGTAAGAATCGCTCCCCAAAGATCGAAGGAAGTTTTTGCAGGACCGTTAATTGCGGTAGCGATTCCGTCGACAAACAACGGAACCTCTTGGTCAGACAGTGCCTGTTTGGAAAGATAAACCTCGTCGATAATTCCCGTAAACATGGGATCGCCCTTGATTCCGCTTCGTCCCAAATAGCAGAAATTGGGAGCGATGGAAGAAAGATCCACTCTGGTATCCCCCGTAGCGGCAACGGTGTCGTTGAGATACAACGTGATTTTTCCGTTGGCAACGGTAACGGTTACGCGCGTCCATTCTTTGACGGCGTTGTAATCGCAGGTGAGGTAGGTGGAATTGATTCCGTCGCTGATCCCCAGACGAAGACCGGAAATTCCGTTCCCCATTTCCAAGAAAAGATATGCGGAAGGATCGGTGACAGAGGAAGATTTCCGAGAGAAATCAAACAATCGCTGAGAACGGTCGATTCTCTCCCCCGCTCCGTCCCAAGAATAAGAAAGAGAAATCGTCAATTCCTGCATATTGTCAAATATGCCTATGGGATAACGAACGAAGGACGCGCCGTCTAACAACAATCCGTAAGAGGCGATCCCCTGAGTCAGCCTTCCCCCCGTAAGGGTGGCGGCGGCGGAATTGTTCCAATCCCGACCGGGATCGTTGCGCTCGTCAAAGGTGGTTCCCACAAACCCACCGGTTATGGAAGCAGTTTTGTTGTAAGCGTCCTGGGCGATATCCACGGCGTCGGGGGCATTGGGATTTACAATATCTTCGTCTCCGGTTCCCGTCTGTCCCGGATCGGGCAAGACCTCGGAAGTATAGCGCTCCAAGCCGTAAAAATGAATCTTGCGGATATCGGCAGCGGAAAGGGCTTTGGGGGTTACGTAGACCTCATCAATGGCGGTGCGGGTGGTATCGTAAGCCGCAACTCCGGTGACAACCTTGCATTGCGAAAACACCAAGGAAGCGG
>JAZSJP010000177.1:0-14691 GCA_045534395.1 Eubacteriales bacterium
ATACTAATGGCCAACTCCTTGGCCCACAGAACGACATGGCTACGATCCGACTTCCCACTCAAACCGGCACCGATAATTAAAACGTCCGTCTCGGCATCTTCTTTTACCGACGGATAGGTGGGCAGAAAATCTTCCGGAAGAAAGAAGGGTGAAAGCCCGCTTCCCCAACATTGATTTTGTTTCATAAGGTTCCCCCTTACTGTTTTTAATCTATTTTCACCCCATCCGTCGAAATTTATTCAGAAAGGTATTCGCCATGAAAAAAGCCGCCTTATTTACGGTAATCTGTCTTTTGACGTTGCTCTTTTCCGGTTGTTCCGCAAAAGCGCCCCAATGGTATACGGTCTCTCTGACCCACAGAGACGCGGAAAGCGACGCTTCCATTCCTGCAGAGCACGTTGCCGTTGCCCTAACCACGGATTCTCCCTTGGGGGGCATGGAAATGATCTTTTCCGTCACGGGAGAAAACCCCATCGTTACCGTATCCATCTACAAGGCAGAAAAGGATTACTCCACCACCCTTTCGGGGAAAGCGGTGCGGCAAGAAAAATTTGAAGATCTGACCGATAAACTTTTATGGCAGTTCCGAACCTTACCCGCAGGAGATTATCTCATCGTCTTTTCCGATCTCTCCGACGCCACCCTGCTTCGCTCCGTGGTGCCTTCCGATGAAGCCAACGGAAAGATCTTAAATTACCGCAACGGTGAAATTTCCACCGACGGCACCTGCATATTGACCTTGTTTTTTATTCCCACCAACGAAATTCCCCAACCGGGATTGAACACCTTTGCATATCCCGTTTTGGAAGAAGCAACCTAACACACGGAGAAAATTATGTATCAGAATCGTCGAAGAACCGATTTTAAAACCGAAGAAGGAAACGAAAACGTCGTCACGGGCAGAAATCCCGTCATGGAAGTTCTGCGCTCCGGAAGAACCGTGGACAAGATCCTCGTAGCAAAAGGCGAGCGAGAAGGCTCTCTTTTGAAGATTGTCGCTATGGCAAAGGAGCGGGGCATTCCCGTCATGGACGCAGAACGCAGTCGTATCGAAACCCTGTCCGGCGGGGCGGGACATCAAGGCGTTCTTGCCTTCGTTACTCCCTTTACCTATTCTACGGTGGAAGAGATTTTGACCCTTGCAGAAGAACGCAGCGAGCCCCCTTGTCTGATTTTGTTGGACGGTGTTACCGATCCCCACAACGTAGGCGCCATTTTGCGCACTGCCTGTTGTTGCGGAGTCCACGGCGTAATTCTTCCCAAGCACAATTCCTGCGGAATGACTCCCACGTTAATTAAGTCCGCCGCAGGTGCTACGGAATATATGAAGGTCGCCCGAGTCACCAACATGACCGACACCATTGAAGAGCTGAAAAAACACAATATTTGGATCTACGGAACCGACGGCAGTGCCGCCGCAGATATTTATCACACCGATCTTACGGGAGCCTGTGCCTTTGTTTTAGGCGATGAAGGAAAAGGAATATCCCGTCTGGTGCGGGAACACTGCGACTTTTTAGTCAAGATTCCCATGAAGGGACCCCTGAATTCCCTGAACGTATCGGTAGCAGGCGCCGTTATTCTGTACGAATCCCTCCGCCAAAGGGGGTTGAAGAATGAATAGACAAGAAATTGCCTTCTATGAAGAACAGTACAATACCGTAGCGGCAACCCGTGACAAATTGCTGTTGCGCGTAGGAATCTGCCTGGGAATTTCCGCCGTCTTCGGACTTTTGACGGTATTAAATCTTCCAAAGATTGCCTTAGCCATTCTGGAAATTGTCTTTTCCGCTCTGTTGTGGGCGGTCTGCAATTCCGAAATGACCGGCGGGCTTCGCTCCTTTTTAAAACTGCGTCCCTCCACCGACAGTTTTAATGCCTTAGCCTTGATAGCCTCGGTTCTGCACGCCATTTATATGCTGGCGGCAAATCCCCCCGTAAGCCCCCATTTCATTGCCTCGGTTTTGTATTTTTCCGTTACCGTTTCCATGGGAATGAAATATTTGTACGTGGTTCAGATCGTTAAAAATTTGGATCTGATTCGGGATAAAAGGACCTACGCCTTGCAAGTCACCGACCTTTCCCTTTCCAAAAAATACATTCGCCAGGTCTGCTCTGCAAATCCTTTGGTGGATTTTCCCAACGTGGTGCGCACGTCTTACGAAAGCGATCCCGCAGAAAAGAAAAATCGTCGATTCATTCCTTGGATCACCTTGGGCGTTATCGCTTTTTCTATTGGGATCGGATTCCTTTACAGAGGTTCTTTTTTCGTATCCCTCTTTTCTCTGCTTTGCATTTGCGCCTGTTTTTCGGCAGAAATATCCTTTACCCTTCCCTATATCGTCATGCAGATGCGTCTGCGTAAATTGGGAAGCATTTTAATGGGGAACTACTCCATCCAGCGGTTAAAAGAAACCGACACCCTTTTGGTAAAAGATACCGACCTGTTCCCCCCGCAAAACAACGAAATCTTAAATCTGACGGTGCGCAACAAGGCAATGGCAAAGGAAGTCTTCCTGTATACGGCGGCATTGCTCAAACTTTCCGAATCGCCTTTGGAAAATGCGTTCTTCCAAAAATACCCGGGGCTTCCCGAACGGTTGCCCACGGTACTTCAATGGCGTGTCATTAAAAATCACGGCATTGTTGCCAACGTAAATATTGACAACGTACTGTTGGGGAATCGCAATCTGCTCCTTTCCCACAACGTTCAGCCCTGGAGTCCCGACAAGGAAGCCATGTTGACCGCCGCAGGCGTACATCTGACATACCTTGTCATCAACGGAAAAATTGCCGCAACCATGATCTGCAGATACAACGAAGACCCCGAGTTGAAGCGGTCTGCAGAATTGTTGGGTGGCGACTTCAATCTTTTGGTGGACACCAAAGACTGCAACGTAAACGAAAGCATGATCCAGCGGAAATACGACCTTTCCCATACCAAAATTTCCGTTCCCGATCCCGACGAAGCCGAATCGGTGGTGGAAACCCGAGAAGAATTGGAAGAGGACCCCTCTCCCCCGGTGATGATCTCCACCCAGAACGCTTTAGGAATTTTGGAATCCATTCGCCGTGCGAAAAATCTCCACAAAACCGTCAATCTCTGCATTGACGTTCAGCAGCTTTCGGTGCTGGGAGGGCTTCTGCTCTCCGCCGTGGGGCTGTTGTTGGCACCCCAACAGCTGTCTTGGGTATGGGTATTTGCCTTTAATCTCATTTGGGCGTTACCTGCCGTTGCCATCTCGTTTTTCAAAAAAGATTAAAATATACCGAATTCCAAGGAGGAAAACATTATGTCCGGACATTCGAAATGGAAAAATATTATGCACAAAAAAGAGAAGACCGACGCTCAAAGAGCGAAAATCTTCACTAAAATCGGCAGAGAAATTTCTCTTGCCGTAAGAGAAGGCGGACCCGATCCCGTCTCCAACGCCGCCTTGAAAGATCTCATTGCCAAAGCAAAATCCAACAACGTGCCCAACGACAATATTGAACGCGTCATTAAAAAGGCCGCCGGCGGAAACGACGGCGCAAACTACGAGGTTCTGACCTACGAAGGTTACGGTCCTTGCGGCGTTGCCGTTTATCTGCGGTGCGTCACCGATAACCGCAACCGTACCGCCGGAGACCTGCGCCACTATTTTGACAAGTGCGGCGGAAATTTGGGACAGACCGGCTCGGTCAATTGGATGTTTGAGAAAAAAGGCGTCATCATCATTGACGGCACCGACGAAGACGAAGATCAGCTGATTGACGATATGGTAATGGCAGACGCCTTGGACGTCGTTTCGGAAGAAGGAATCTTTACCGTTTACACCGAAGCGGACGCCATGTCTCAAACCAATGACATGATTTTGGAAGAGGGATATACCGTTCTGTCTGCCGAAGTGGCTTACGTACCCAACAACTACACCGAACTGTCCGACGAAGACGGCGAGAAGATGCAAAAACTCTTGGATATGTTGGACGACAACGACGACGTTACCGACGTTTGGCACAATTGGGATAACTGAGAAAAATAGAAACAGTGCTTACCTCACGGTAAGCACTGTTTCTATTTTTAGAAATATTCCAAAAATCTCTTGACAAGAACCGTGAAGTATGATATATTGATACTATGAAACAGAAAGAAGGTATTTCATGAACCTCTATACCTCCGTCGACCAACTCATTGGAAAGACACCCCTGATGGAGTTAACGAATTTGGAACGCTCCTTGGGATTAAAGGCAAAATTATTGGCAAAATTGGAATTTTTCAATCCCGCAGGCTCGGTAAAAGACCGCGTGGCACGGCAGATGATTGACGACGCCGAAGCCGCAGGGATCTTAACCCCCGATTCCGTTATCATCGAACCCACCTCGGGGAACACCGGCATCGGTCTTGCGGCGGTGGCGGCAAGTCGAGGATATCGGTGCATCATCGTCATGCCCGATTCCATGTCGGTGGAACGGCGGAAACTCATGACTGCCTACGGTGCGGAATTGGTACTGACCGACGGTTCTTTGGGTATGGCGGGCGCCATTGAAAAAGCAAAAGAATTGGCAAAAACCGTTCCCAACGCATGGATTGCGGGACAGTTTGAAAACCCGTCCAACGCAAAGGCGCACTACCAAACCACCGGTCCCGAAATTTGGGCAGACACCGACGGAACCGTAGACGTTTTCGTGGCAGGCGTAGGAACCGGGGGAACCATCACGGGAACGGGCACCTATCTGAAGGAACAAAATTCCGCGTTGCGCATCGTTGCAGTAGAGCCAAAAGATTCCGCCGTGTTGTCGGGGCAAACACCGGGAGCACACGGATTGCAAGGCATCGGAGCAGGATTTATTCCCGAAGTTTTGGATACGAAAATTTATGATACCGTAATTCCCGTCGCCACGGAAGAAGCCTATGCCGCCGCCCGAATTTTGGGGACGCAAGAAGGCGTTTTGGTGGGCATCTCTTCCGGAGCGGCGTTGCACGCCGCCATCGAAGAAGCCAAGCGTCCGGAGAACGACGGAAAAACCGTGGTGGTGCTTCTCCCCGACACCGGAGACCGCTATCTTTCCACCGAATTGTTTTGACTGAAATTGTGGGGGTAGGTGTACTTTTCTTTCTTTTCATGAAAAGAAAGAAAAGCAAAAACCGGCGGAATACTTCCGCCGAGAGAATAAAAATATTAGGTGCTTGTACAAAACTACAAGCACCTTTTTGTTTTCTTTTTGAGTCTTTCGTCTTCTTCAATCTTTCTCCGCTTCGGAGAGAATCGTTTTATAGGTCTTTCGGTCGTTTTTCCGCAAAAGGCGTAACTGATGAATCATAAACTTAATCAAATCGCCCTCGTTGACCGATTGAAACCAATGTTCCGTTTCCTGATAAGGCAGGTTGTAAGCGTTACAGATTTTCAAAAGACTGTCGGGGGAGGGAGTAACGGAATTTCCCGTACGGGGGTCGTATTCCTTTTCAATGGAAGACAAATAGGTGTGAGAGATTCCGATATTTGCCGCCGCTTCCCGCAAAGACCAACCGCGTTCCATACGCGCCTCAAAAATGCGCTCTCCGAAGGATTTCATGTCAGTCCTCCCGATGTTGGTCGAGATTTTTCAAAAAGGATTTTCGGTAAATAGGCGCAATCCCATGCTCCAACAGTTTCCGATAATGCTCTTTGGTGGGATATCCCTTGTGTTTTTCCAATTCGTATTGAGGATATTGCAACGCCAAATCCTTCATCATACGATCCCGCGTCACCTTAGCAATCACCGATGCCGCGGATATGGACGGACATTTGGCATCCCCCTTTACCACCGCCTCGGCGGGAATTTGCAATCCCTTAGGGATTCGATTTCCGTCGATCAAAGCAAAGGCAGGGGTCTGTTTCAGCCCTTCTGCCGCTCGGCACATGGCAAGGTAGGTGGCGTTGAGGATATTGTAAGCGTCAATTTCTTCCGGGGTGGCGATTCCAACGCCCCAATCACAAGAGGAAACGATGATTTCATACAAAGCTTCCCGTTTGGTCTCCGAAAGTTTTTTGGAATCGTTAAGAGCAGAAACGTCAAATCCGTCGGGCAAGATCACCGCACCGGCAACCACGGGACCGCACAAAGGACCGCGTCCCGCTTCGTCAATTCCGCACAGAGGAAAATGTTCTTTGCGATACGGTAATTCCAGATCCCAGATCATTCTTCCGTCTCCTCTGCCTTCTGTTCGGGGCGCTCCAAGGTGATGCGTCCGACTTTTGCTCCGCGGAATTCATCCAACAGCGTAATAGCAGTGCGCTCTTCGTCCACGGCGCCTCCGCTGACCACAAACCCACGCTTCTTTCCGATCTGCAAAAACAGGTCGTACGCTTTTGGTTCCAATTCCGTCAATTTATAACGAGCTTTCAATTCTTCGGGATAATATTTTGCCAGCATGGCAACTAAAATCAGCGCCAATCCTTCCAGATCCAAAATGGTATCTTTAATAGCGCCGGTAATTGCCAACAGGGCGGCGTCGGACTGATTTTCCAACTTCGGCCACAAAATACCGGGGGTGTCCAAGAGGTCAATGCCCTCTGCCAAGGGAACCCATTGCTTTTTCTGAGTCACACCGGGGCGATCCTGAGCCTCGGCACGCCGCGCTCCGCAAAGGTTGTTGATAAAGGTGGATTTTCCCACATTGGGAATCCCTAAGATCATAACCCGAGCGGTGCGGGCAACGATCCCCCGCTTTTTGTCTCGCTCTGCCTTTTCCCGATAAGCTTCCCGAATCGCGTTCAACACCGGTTTTCGGTCGTCTTTATTGCGGCTGTTCCCCAAAAGAACGGTATATCCTAAATTTTTATAATATTCCGCCCATTTTTTATTTTGAGCGGGATCTGCTAAATCACTTTTGTTTAAAATCAGAATTTTTGCTTTACTTCCGATCAGTTCAGCAATGTCGGGATTCTTCGACGCGGTAGGGATACGGGCATCGACCAGCTCAATAACGATGTCCACGTTTTTCATGGTATCCAAAATCACCCGACGGGTCTTTGCCATATGCCCGGGGTACCAGTTAATGTCCATATTCTCACCTCACTATTCGCAAAATCCGAAACTGTTCAACGGCCAAAACCGCAAAATCACTCTGCCTGCCAACTGTCGGACCTCAACGCAGCCAAGATCCTCATAACGACTGTCATGAGAAATGGCACGGTTATCCCCCATGACAAAGACGCACCCTTCCGGCACGGTAATGGGATTTTGCGTGGTATGAGGAATGGTTCCCATACCGTTGAGATACGGTTCATCCAACAGTTGATTGTCCACGTAGACCCGATAGGTATCGGGATCAATATAAACGGTCTGACCCTCTACGGCAATGACCCGTTTGATCCACAGCTCGTCTTCTCCCTCGATTTCGGGTCGGAATACGACAATATCTCCCGCCTCAGGCGTATAGAACAAATCGGAAATAATATAGCGGTCTCCGCTGTGCATAGTAGGAAGCATAGAACCGCCCTCTACAACGCCGGTACGACAAATAAGGGTCAAAACCAAAATAGAGGCAACCAAAGCGCCGACGACGATCTCGACGATTTCTACCAAGGGAGAAACGGCACTACCCGGTTTTTTCCCGGATTTTTTCTTAGCAGCAGGCAAAATCTCTTCCGAAGAGGATTCTGCCACCGCGTCTGCAGAATCGAGAGGGAGAATTGCCTGCGCAGACTCAAAGGTTTCTATCGTCTCTTGTTGTACAATCAATTCTTCTTCGGGGATTTCTTCATAACCTTTCGGTTCTTCCGAGAGAAGGAACCCTTCGTCTAAGGCGTTTTCCGAGAAATCTTCTTGATTTTTTTCTTCAAAAACATGAGAGACTTCGGAAAGTTCTTCGTTTTTAAAACGACGGCGGCGAGGAATTTGATCCACCGGAGTATAAAAAGATTCCTCATCAAAATCGTCCAGGAAAGAAAGGGGGGCAGAAACGACCGTCTCTTTTTCCGGAGGATTCACCGAAGAAATCACCAACTCGGGAACCTCAGAGGGTTTTTCAGCCACCTGTTGCTCTGCGGAGATTGCGAAAGAATCTATTCCGCGTTCCTCGGCAGGAGAATCTTCCTCAAGAGTCAGCTGGAGATCTTCTTGAGGAGCGTTTTCTTCAAAAAGAGAAATCTGTCCGTCGTGGAAAAACTCTTCCGGAGCAACGGCACTTTGGGCGTCGGAAATCTCCGGCACTGCCGCAATGTCTGGAAGGGGTTCTTCCTCGGGGGAAGAAAACAGATCCTTTTTGGTCATGATCAACCGTCCTTTCTTAGTCGGGTAAGAAAAAACAGTTCATAGAAAACGTGTATTTCCTACGAACTGCTTCTCTCCTGTTCGATGAAAAGGCAGAAACTTACAGAAGTTCCTTAACCTTGGCGGTCTTTCCGGTTCTGTTACGCAGATAGTAAAGCTTCGCACGACGAACTTTACCGCGGCGAACTACTTCAACCTTAGCAAGGTTGGGGGAGTTGACGGGGAAAGTTCTCTCCACACCGACGCCGTAAGAAACGCGGCGAACGGTAACGGTTTCGGAAACGCCACCGTGCTTTTTCGCAATAACGGTGCCTTCGAAAACCTGGATACGCTCTCTGGAGCCTTCTTTGATCTTCACGTGGACGCGAACGGTGGAACCGATTTCAAACTTGAAGGGTTCTTCCCGAAGTTGATCTTTGGTGAAGTTGTCAAGAATAACGTTGTTCATCTCTCAGTACCTCCTGATTTATTGTCAAGATAAGTAAGACGTTCATGCTGAGGGCAGAGGACCGTCCGAATCAAGCAACAGTTATTATACCATAAAAACGAAATAATTGCAAGTAAAACTTTACATTTTTTTATTTGTTTACAAAAAGTTCATTTATTTCCAAAAAAAGAAAAGCATTTTCCTCCTTTTCAATTGACAACAACAAAAATTTGTATTATAATAATGAGGAACACACGTGAAAGGATCTGCCATGAAAAAACGTCTTCCCGCCTTTGGATTGATACTCGCTCTCTCCCTTTCTCTTTGCGCCTGTTCCGTAAAGCAAGACGGATTTTTGAAGGGAAAGAAGCACGAATATTCTCAAACCGTTGCCTATGCAGCAAAGGCGTGGAACGGTGTTGATCATTTTGAAACGCAGAAGAACCACATTCTGACCAATCAGACCGCCCGTCTGGACTTGGGGAACGATGCGGAAGGATTGACGGCTCTGACCTCTCTGCAAACGGGAGAAATCCTTCTGCAAAACACCGTCACCACCCGATTGACAATGACCGACGACACCGTGGGACAGGTATTCGGCGGAACGCAAACCGTGCATCAAGGAAATTACGGTGTCAGCTATTCTCTTACCGATTCCCCCGTGCGCTTTCCCGGCTCTGCAGACAAGGCAATCGTACTCAAAGATTTTGATTTGACCAACGCAGAGGATCAAAGCACTTTTTCCGCCTTGGATCACCAAATTTCTTCCGAAAAAGGAGAAACCGGCTGGAAAATTACGTCCCAAGGAAAAAACCGATCTCAATTCGGCGCCCGCTATTTAAATCTTGATTTGGGAACAGCGGACCGCTATTATCTGTCCGTCACCCTGAAGGCAACGGATCTCTCGGCGATAAAATGCTATTTTTCCACCCAAGACGTACCCTTGTCCGAAGACACCCTGTTGGGCACCTTGGAGTTCCCCAAAGAATCTCAAAGTGATTTCGTCACCGTTACGGCACCCATTGAACACCGCTTTTGGCAAGGAACGTTGCAAACCCTGTTGTTCCGCTTTCCGGAAGGACAAACCGGTTCTTTGGAAATTTCCCGCATTGCCCTTCTTACGGAAAACGACCCGGTAAAAGAGAAGGTTGCAAACACCCTTTGGACGGTTTATTCCGACCGCATCTACTTCTCCCAATGGCTGAATTCCGAAGAAAATCCTTCGGCAGTCGCCACGACCTTTTCCATCAACGCCGCAAAATGCATCGGCGTCGTGGAAGAAGATCATTTTATCGGATTGAACATGATCGACGGCTCTCTTTTGGGATTCGTGTGTCCTTCGGGGGGAACCTTGCGGGTGGAACGAGACGAAAAAGAAGTGCGTATAATCTTAGATTGGAACCTTTCCCAAGCGCCTGCCGTATCTCTTCGCATCTATCTGAATTACACCGATGACTCAAGTGCATTGAAACAAATAGCACAAGAAGAGCACACACCTCTCACGGAAAAAGATTTCACCGTAGCAGGTGCGGAATTTGTTGGATACGACCCCAAAGGCGGAATGTACCGCCTGAAAAAAACGGGAGAGCAAGTGACACTTTCGGTCAAAAAGACCTCTCGCATCCTTTATTTTTATTTGGAACCCGACCAAGGCACCGCGTGGAGCCTTCGGGACAAAAAAGGAAATCGACTTCCCATTGATGCGGGAACCACCTTCCCCTTGTATCCGGGAAAATCCACCTTAACGGTACAATTGATCCCCGAATCGGCGCCGGAAAAGCTTCCCGAGCCCACCTTTCTTTCACAAATGGGTTGGATTCGGCAGGGAGATGCGGAAACGATCTTAACGGGTCTTTGCGCTCAGAACACCGTCCGCTACGACGCCCCCGACGCGTCCTGTTCCGCGACGCTGACGGCGACCCGCATGAACAACGGAAAAGCCACCCTTTACGACGTGGAATATTCCTTCCGTTCCCCCGTCGAAATCTCCGACTTGCGAACAACGTTCCCCCTCTTTTCCTTCGGATTGGAGTACGGATTTGACCGATATTTCTATCTCGACGGAGAAAATCAATCGGTCAGCGTTGAGGCGGGAAAAGAAGAAATTTCCTACTTGGCGTCCATGCCTTACTTGGGTCTCTCTTCCGACGGAGAATCCGCCGGATGGCTCATAACAAAGGGAGAAATCACACAACGGGGGATCCCTTCAACGGCACATCTCTGCCTACGTTATAAAGAAGTGGACGAAGATACGCCCAACGGACTTTATCTCTCTCTGGACCAAAAGGACGTCATTTTTGAAAAGGGAGATACCGTAAAGGCTCAAATCATTCAATGGCACGATAACCCCACGGAAGAGTCCCTCAGCCAATTACGGAAAGACGGAAATTTCCAACTGATTCAAACCGAAAGTAAAGACACGAAAACCATCACCGCCATGGGAATGGAAGATACGGTGTTGCTGAGAATCGAAGGCTTTGAATCTTATAAATTTCCGAAACTTTCGGCAAACGGAGAGCCTTTTACTCCGGAATATCACGTCTACGTCGACGAAAACGGATATTACGCCTTTGCCTTTGCCGTTGCCGTGGGAACCGAACTATCCGTAGAATGAGACGTATAGAAAAAGGAGATTGCTCATGGACATTTTCAACGTTTTATCTCTCATCGGCGGACTGTGTCTGTTCCTTTTCGGAATGAACCTCATGGGCATGGCGCTGGAACGCCGTGCCGGAGGAAAACTGCAAACCCTTTTGGGGAAACTGACCACGAACAAAGCCGCAGGACTCTTTACCGGATTGGGCGTAACCGCTGTTGTTCAAAGCTCCTCGGCAACCACCGTCATGGTGGTGGGCTTCGTCAACTCGGGACTGATGACCCTGAAACAAGCCATCAACGTCATCATGGGGGCAAACGTGGGAACCACCGTTACGGCGTGGATTCTGAGTTTGGGAGGAATCCAAAGCGACAACGTCTTCGTGCGACTTCTCAAACCCTCGTCTTTCACGCCCCTTTTGGCACTCATCGGCATCGTACTTTATCTGTTCTGCAAACAGGATAAAAAGAAAGATACGGGCACCATTCTTTTGGGATTTGCCGTGCTCATGTTCGGAATGGAAACCATGACCGATGCCGTTTCCGGACTTGCCGACGTTCCGGAATTTCAACAACTGTTCTTGCTGTTCAAGAACCCAATGTTAGGCGTCTTGGCAGGTGCGCTTCTGACAGCGCTGATTCAATCTTCCTCCGCATCGGTAGGTATTTTGCAAGCATTGGCAATTACGGGACAAGTCTCTTACGGAGCCGCAATCCCCATCATTATGGGACAAAATATCGGTACTTGTATTACCGCCTTGCTCTCGTCTTTCGGAACCAACCGTAACGCAAAGCGAGCGGCAATGGTGCACCTTTTCTTTAACATCATCGGCACCGCCTTTTGGTTGACGGTGTTCGGCGTCATCAACGCCCTGTTCCAACCCGCACTGTTTAATGACGCAGCATCTCTCCCGGGAATCGCAGTGGCGCATTCCGCCTTCAATATTCTTTGTACGTTATTGCTCTTACCCATGTCTTCCCTCTTGGAAAAGCTTGCTTATAAGCTGGTTCCCGAAGCGAAAACCACCGAAACCGTGGCAGAATTGGACGAGCGCTTGTTGGCAACCCCTCCCGCAGCCTTGGTACAATGTCATAAACTCACCTACGATATGGCACGTCTTTCCGTCCAATCGATGAAAAACGGAATTTCCTGCCTATTCGATTTCTCTGAAGAAACCGTAGCATCCATACAGGAAGCCGAAGAAAAAACCGACCACTACGAAGATATTATCGGAACGTACTTAGTGAAATTAAGTTCCATGCAAATCAGCGACCGCGACGGTGCCGAAGCGGCAAAACTTCTTAAAATCATTGGAGATTTGGAACGATTGAGCGACCACGCCGTAAACTTGGTAGACGCCGCAAAGGAAATGAAGGGAAAATCCATTACCCTCTCGAAGCCCGCTTGGAAAGAATTACAAACGATTTCCGATGCCATGAACGAGATTTTGGATTTCTCCCTGACGGCATTGGTCGAAAACGATTTAAACGCCGCAGTTTTCGTAGAACCCTTAGAGCAGATTATCGACAAACTAAAAGACCGACTGAGAAACAACCATGTTTTGCGTCTCCAGCAAGGGGATTGCAATTTTGAGACAGGCTTTATTTGGTCGGATATTTTAACCAACTTAGAACGCGCTTCCGACCATTGCTCCAACATTGCAGGATGCGTGCTTGATGCCGAAGAGGAAAACCTGAACCTGCATGAATCACTTCGGGCAATGAAGAGCGACAGTCCCGAATTCCGAGAAAGATACGCGGTCTTTGCTGAAAAATACCTATAAAAAGCAAGTGCTTCCCCGATTTGGAGAAGCACTTTTTTATTTTATTGCGCGTCAAGGCGCGGAGCCGTCTGCGACGGCTCTGCATCGGCAAAGCCGATGCACGCCGGAAGCCAAAGGCTTCCGGCGCCCGCGCCCCCTCATGGTTCCCAAAAGATACCCAAATCCGGCGGGAAAAACGTAAACAGTGCAAACGCAAACAACCATACCAAAAACACGATAACGGCAAGCACGTTTTCCCCTTCACTCTCGTCTTTCTCTTTGGAAGAAAACCGATGCGCCAACCAAAAATACAATGCCGCCGACCCGAAATAAATCCCGATATCTACCCAAGAATACCGTCGCCCCACAACCCCGCTATAGGTGTAATGCACCACGGGGATAAACAACAGAGACAAATTCAACGTCCACACCCGAGGCGCAAAAAAACGCGTTTTTTTCGTCCCCAAATACCCCTCTGCAATCCACCACAATGCCACGGGAAAATACAACAACTTCAAATGTTCCCAAATACTTTCATTCACCGAAAAAAACAACCCGGCGATTGCCGTCTGCCCCAAGAAATCGTAGGCGAAGTGAAACAGAACTCCCAAAATGCCAACAAACAAAAATCCCCAAATCGACCGCTTGATCTCTTTTCCCATTTCTCGTACCTCCAATTAGTATCAGTATACGAAAAACAGATGCAAAATATTTGTCCGGTGTCAAAAAAAGACAGAGAACGAATCCGTTCTCTGTCTTTCCTTTTAATCAACGGTAATTTCCGTAAGTTCTTTATCAAACAACGCCCCGGTGAAATAACAAGGTTTTCCGCGATAGGGCTTTTCAAACGTCTTGTGACAATGCCCGGCAAAGAAGCCCCGAACCAACGGCTCGTTGACCAAATAATCCGTCACTTGCCGGCTCAACTGAATTTCCTCTTCCGAAAACCCGTAGCGGATCATGTGGTCGTGGCAGTCTGCCGTAGCATACATATCCAGCGCCTCGTTCTTCGGCATGTGCAGGGGCGTATGGGTGAAAATCAAGATGGGATACCCCTTCGCAACCTCTTCCCGAAACCGTTTGTACTGATGCTCCGACCAAGCAAAGGTGGCGTTGTCCACCGTAATAAGATTGACCCCGCCGACGATTCGGCTGTCAAATCCGATATCTCCGGGGAAAATGGATTGCAACTCGTCCCACATTTCCTTTTTCGAATCCCGATGCTCGTGGGTACGAACCGCATGACGGTGCATCTGAATATATTCGTGGCTTCCCAAGGTGAACATAAAATCCCGTCCGGCAAAGATCCGACGCATCTCGTCGTAATTTGCTTCAGAAACGCAGTCTACCACGTCTCCCGTCACCACGGTACAGTCAAAATCTTTTCCGTATTCCAAAGCCTCTTCCAGCAATTTGGAAGGAGAAGACCCGGAAACCTCGAAAATCGGCATCCGCTTTGCAACAAATTTATGATGCGCATCACTCTCGTGATCGTACGCCATGACAATATGCGCATCGGTCAGATGCAAAATCCGAACCGGCTTTTCCAACCCAAAATGAAAATGAACTTTATTTGCCTTCCACATAATATTACCTCATTGCTCGACAAACAAAATCGCCTACCTAAATTACATACATTATAACAAATTACCCCACCCCCGTCATCCGCTC
>JAZSJP010000105.1:0-3419 GCA_045534395.1 Eubacteriales bacterium
CTACACGGTCTCCTCTTTCTTGATATAAATTTTAATTTCCCTCGGCGGAAGTATTTCCGCCGACCTCAGCTTTTCTTTCTTTTGGTACTTTTCTTTCTTTTCGCGAAAAGAAAGAAAAGTACACCTCATCACAAATCTAACTTCAACACGTCTTCGGGGGTTTCGCGGCGCACGACGAGGGAAACGGTGTTTCCGCCGTTGGCGACCATCACCACGGGGGGACGAGGAATTCGATTGTAATTGGACGCCATGGAATAGTTATACGCACCGGTAGTGCAGACGGCGATAAGATCGCCGCGACAGGTAGAAGCAGGCAATTTTACGTTTTCTTGGATAACGTCACCGCTTTCACAACACCGCCCCACCACGGAACATTCAAAATCCGCGGCTTCGTTTAATCTCGAGGCGTTCAGAACCGTATAGGACGAACCGTACAGGGCAAAGCGTGGATTGTCGGTCATGCCGCCGTCCACAGAAACGTAATTTTTATATCCGGGAATTTTTTTGACGGTACCCGCCGTGTACAAGGTCAATCCCGCATCGGCAACGATGCTCCGTCCCGGCTCCATGCGAATGGCGGGAAGAGGCAAGGAAAGGGCTTGGCACTTACTCTTTACCGCCTCGGAAACCTGAGCGATATTGGCGGGAATATCGATGGTGGGATCGGACTCCACGTAGCGCACTCCGTAGCCGCCGCCGAGATCCAAAATCCGTGCCGTATACCCGAAACGGTCTCTCATTTGGGCAATAAACTCCAACATAATGTCAGACGCCCGCAAAAACACGTCGGAATCAAAGACTTGAGACCCCACGTGGCAATGGAACCCAGCCAAGTCGATATTAGGCTGAGACAGGGCAAATTCGGTGATTTGTGCCGCTTGTCCCGTTTCAATGGCGGAACCGAACTTAGAATCCACCTTGCCCGTAGCCACGGCGGCGTAGGTATGAGGATCAATGCCGGGCGTCAGACGAAGAAGAATTTTCTGCTTTTTCCCTTTTTCTCCCGCAATGCGGTTGACGGCGCAGACCTCTTCCTCGTTGTCGGCAACAAAATACCCCACTCCGCAATCTATGGCGTAAGCAATATCGAAATCGGTTTTGTTATTGCTGTGGAAATAGGTGTTTTCCATGGGGAATTCCGCCTTGACCGCCGTTGCGATCTCTCCGACGGAAACCACGTCCAGCCCCAATCCTTCTTCCTTCACAATGCGAATCAGCGCCGTAAAAGAACAGGCTTTCCCGGCGTAAAGAGGCAAGGCGTCATTGCCAAAAGAGTTCTGCATGGCAGTACGGTAGGTTCGGCAATTGGTACGGATCCGATCTTCGTCCATAAGATAAAGAGGCGTTCCGTATTCCTTGGCAAGGGACAGGGTATCTTTTCCGTTAAAACAAAGGATTCCGTTGCGGGAAGAAAGGTTGTCACAAATCATAAAATCACTTCACAAATTCTTTATAAACGGCTTCCAGGGCTTTTTCGTAATCGTCGGAATTGATTCCCACGATAATGTTCAATTCGCTGGAGCCTTGGTCGATCATACGGACGTTGACGTCCACGGAAGCCAGAGCCTTAAAGACTCGATACGCAGTACCGTGAGCACTGACCATTCCGCGACCTACCACGGCAATCATGGCAAGATCGTCAAATACGTCGATCTTATCGGGTGAAACGGACTTTTGCAACGCCTTCAAAACGGCTTCTTTTTCCGGTTCCAATTCCGCGGTATTGACCACCACGGACATGGTGTCGATTCCCGAAGGGAGGTGCTCGAAATTGATTCCGTGTTCTTCCAGAATCTGCAACACGCGGCGACCGAATCCCTTTTGACCGTTCATCATGGATTTTTCCACGTAGATGGCGGAAAATCCCTTTTTGCCGGCGATTCCCGTCACGTGATGAGGCGGCTTGGTTGCCATTTCATCGGAAGCGACGATCATAGTTCCGGGAGCTTCGGGGCAGTTGGTATTGCGGATATTGATGGGAATTCCCGCCTCGCGCACGGGGAAAATTGCGTCCTCGTGCATGACGCTGGCGCCCATATAAGAAAGTTCCCGCAATTCCCGATAAGTAATGCAAGGAATGGGCTCCGGATCTTGAACGATGCGGGGATCTGCCATAAGCATACCCGAAACGTCGGTCCAGTTTTCATAGAGATCCGCCTTTGCCGCTCGGGCAACGATGGAACCTGTAATATCGGATCCGCCACGGGAGAAGGTACGCACGGTACCGTTGGGCATGGAGCCGTAGAATCCCGGGATAACGGCGTAGTCGGCTTCGGACAGAAGCACTTCCAAAGATTCGTCGGTACGCGCCATATCCAAAGTACCCTCGTCGGTAAAGAAAATGGCGTCTTCGGCATCCAAGAAGGCGTAACCGAGATATTCGGCGAGGATCATGGAGTTCAGATATTCCCCGCGGGAAGCCACGTAGTCGCGGCTGGCACGGTTTTTAATCACCAGACGAATGGTGGCAAATTCCGATTCCAAGGAAAGATTCATACCTAAATCGGCAATGATCTCCCGAAAGCGATTTTCAATTTTTTCAAAGGGTTCGTCGATAGGCTCTTTTTTACGAGCCAGACGATAGCACTCCAACAAAAGGTCGGTGACTTTAATATCGTCTGCAAAACGCTTCCCGGGGGCAGAAGCAACCACGTAACGGTTTGCGGGATCTGCTTTTATGATGGCGGCAACCTTGCGGAACTGTTCCGCATCGGCAAGGGAAGAACCACCGAATTTCAATACTTTCAACATAACAAACTCCTATTCGGATAACATAGAATTCATATCGTAGATTCCGGCGGGTTTTCCCACCAAGAATTGGGCGGCGGTCAAAGCGCCTTCCGCAAACAAGGCACGGCTATGAGCCTCATGCTTCAGAGTAACCGTCTGATTTTCCGTGGCAACGATGACTTCGTGGATCCCCACGACGTTGCCCATGCGAAGAGAATGGATTCCAATCTCTTCCTTGGTGCGCTTGGACTGTCCTTGACGTCCAAAAATAAAAGGAACCTTGCCCCGAACCGTCCGTAACGCCTCGGCAATCAACAGCGCCGTTCCGCTGGGAGCGTCCAATTTGCGGTCGTGATGGGCTTCCACAATTTCAATTTCCGCATCGGGCAAAGCCGCAGCGGTTTTTTTAGCAAGTTCCACCAACAGAGCCACACCCACAGACATATTTGCCGAAAGGAACACAGGAATCTTCTCCGCGGCGGACAAGATCAATTTCTTTTCGTCTTCCGTATGGCCCGTGGTGCACAATACCACCGGCAGATTTTTTTCCACGGCGTATTTCAAAAGAGATTCGGTGGCACAATGGTGGGAAAAATCAACAATGCAGTCGCACCGTTCCGTAACGTCCGACAGAGAAGTCGGATCGTAGCCATGTCGTTCTGTGAGCCAAAGAGTTGGCCATTAGTATT
>JAZSJP010000167.1:0-5229 GCA_045534395.1 Eubacteriales bacterium
AGCGTGGTCTTCTTTAACTTCCGTCCCGATCGGGCACGGGAAATTACCCGCACTTTCGTCGATCCCGAATTCAACGGATTTGAGCGCAAGGGCGGAATGTTGGACGTGTTCTACGTTTGTATGACGCAGTACGACGCTTCCATGCCCAACGTGGAAGTCGCCTTCAAGCCTCAGTCCTTGGCAAATACTCTGGGTGAATATCTGTCTAAGCAGAATAAAACTCAGTTGCGTATTGCCGAAACCGAAAAATACGCTCACGTCACCTTCTTCTTCAACGGCGGTGTGGAAGTGGAATATCCCGGGGAAGACCGCATTTTGGTGGCTTCTCCCAAGGTTGCAACCTACGATCTGCAGCCCGAAATGAGCGCCGTTCCCGTTTGCGATAAAGTGGTGGATGCCATCAACAGCGGAAAATACGACGTGGTGATTCTGAACTACGCCAACTGCGATATGGTTGGCCACACGGGTATTTTTGAAGCCGCCGTGAAGGCGGTGGAAACCGTTGATACCTGTGTCGGAAGAACCGTCAAAGCCGTTCTGAATATGGGCGGCGTGATGCTTCTGACCGCAGACCACGGCAACGCCGACTGCATGATTGCAGAAGACGGTTCCCCCTTCACTGCCCACACCACCAACCCCGTGCCTTTCGCCGTGATTGGTAAGGACTGCAAACTCCGTGAAGGCGGAAAACTGTGCGATATTTCTCCCACAATCCTCAAACTCTTAGGTCTTGCTCAACCCGCCGAAATGGACGGCGAAAGCATTATCCTGTGATTAGTTTGTAGGGGTTTTTATGTTCTTCTTTCTTTTCAGGAGAAAAGAAAGAAGAACCAAGAAAGAAAAGCCAAAACCGACGCAATTCTTGCGTCGGGGAGAATAGAAATATTTATGAAAGCTCTGTGCTTACAGACTGAAGGCACCTCAACCGAGGTGCCTTTTCTATTTGTGATTGAATTTTTATTTTTTCTTAAAAATCAGAAAGTACCAGACACAAAAACCGCCTGCGGAGAGAACCGCAATACCACTAATGATGATAATCCACCAATGGAAAGAGTTTTCTCCGTTGTGGATAGTGTTATCTGTGGTAATGGAAAGATTCGAGGTTGAATTGAAATCAACATCCGAGTCGACATCTGGATTTTCTATTGCGACGTCTTCATATACCAGTGCGTAGGTAGAAAATCTGTCGGTCTCAAAAACAAGTAGACCGGTTTTTTTATCAAACTTTGCAGGGATATGATCTACCTTTCCGTCATGAACTCTAATAATCCGGTAGTTCCGATGGAATGATCCATTGTTGTTCCAAAGCTCCTCGGGAACAGTGATGGTAATCGTGACTTTTTCATTGGTTTCGGTTACTTTTACAGCGTCATCATTACCAATTTCTTTGAACAGATTAATATCAAGCCAAGCACCGACTTTACCATCTCCTGTTTCTTTGAGAATCATATCTTTGTGTTCGGGAAGAACATCTTTTTCGATATCTTTGACTTCCAGATAAATTTTGACTTCTTCACCTTTTTCCACACGGTTCTTTTCTTCATCGGTCAGAATAGAATCTTTCAAGTCATTCTCAGTACCACCGATATTACCACTTAAGGCGTTGTTTTCCGGATTGGTATTGTTGACTTGCGTATCAATATAAGGCGGCGCAAAAGATTCGTCGGAAGTAATATTTTCATTCTCTCCATCTGTAATATTGGAAGAAGATTCTGTTACGGTGTCCGAAGCAACAGGGAGATCAACATCGGATGTGGTATCTGTGGAAATTTGGGTATTTGTATCCGCAGAGTTCTCCGTATTAGAAGCGGAGAGTTTTGCCACAGTTCGGGTTTCAGTTTTTGTGCAATAGTCACACTTTCGCGTTTCGGTTCCCGTAGATGTAGTAGTAGGTGCCTTTGTTTGTTTCCATTCTCCAAAAATGTGCGTACCGGTTGCAGTATCTCCTGTTCGGGTTTCGGTTTTTTTGCAAAGAGAACATTTTCGGGATTCGACTGCGGCGTTTGTGCAAGTTTCCGCCTTTGTTTCACTCCAAGCGCTGTAATCATGCACTGGTTCTTCTGAATAATGGTACTCTAAATATACACCGTTCCCTTTGTATACATTGTAGCAATCAAGAAATGTATCACCGAATATCCATATGCCAGCTCCATCTCCCATGCGTTCATATCCGGGTAACCATCCGGCGGATCCCCAAAAATGGTTAAAATTCAAAGTTTCTTTTTTTCCGCTTTCATGTGTAACAATACAATTTTTTATAACTCCTGAACAATCGCGGTTCAAAACCAATTTATTAATAGTATTTTTCAAAACGGAAACGTCATAGGTACAAGTTTTTCCAAAATAGGACAACGTAACCGTCTTACTTCCTGTATCAAAAAAAGCCCCGCCGTCTATAACAAATTTACCATAAGCATCTAATTTCTCAGCTTTTATATAGTGATTTGAACTTTTATAATTGTTCTTTGTAATAGAAACATCTTGATATGAGCCGTCTTGTAAGGACAAACGAATTACCGCTCCTATGGGGTTGACATACTCTCCCACAAAATGAGTGGTTTTAGTAGGATTTTTAATTATCGTTATTCCTTTTACAGGATTTTCAATAACTTCCACATAAAACGTAGTTGTTGCTCCGTGATAATATATTGTCACAGGATAAGTTCCGGGAGTTACAGTAGATTTATCCCATCCATAGCGAACGCCAAAGTGAGAATCTACCACATTTGTAGATCCATCTTTATAAGTTACGGTAATTTCAGGAGAAAGGGAGTACCATACTTTACTGCCGTCTTGAATATTATCAATTAAAATCTTTTTCGGATAATCCTTCACGGAAATTGAAATAACGGGATTTGACGGTTGCTTATATTTAAACTCAAAACTTCCTTTAGCAATCGTTCCAAGACAAATATCCGCAGTTTTCTGTTCTGAAATTTGCGCAGTTTCTACAAGTTCTTTATGAACAATCCGTGGGGAAACTCCAATGGTATTTTGTATTTGAGAAGAAGATCCTGTAATAGATTCTCCGCTTTTAAAAGTAACAGTATATTGAAAGTCATTTCCAAACAGAACATCGTCATTCAAATAGTATACAGAAGAATATCCTGCAGATTCACTATACGTATAATAGCCGGCAGAGGTATATTGTTCATAGGATTTTTGCGTTTTTGGTGTCGCTGTGATATTGACAACATCGTCAACAGTATACTTTTGGGTAGAAGCATTAGTAGAAAGCGTCGCTCCCCAAAGAAATGATATGAAAAGAGAAAAAGCAAGGGGAAGAGCGAAAGCCAAGATTTTGCTGGATTTTTTCATTTTAATTCCTCCTAAAAATGATAAATTTTGAGATACATCGGATTTATTAACTTATTTTTATTTCAAGTTTTACACACCCTTTTTGATTTTATTTCATAAAAAATGCACCGCCGGAGCGGTGCACAGAAAACCACCACTCCATTGCTGCGACACAATTTTATTTCATACACAAGTATAGGAAATCGGAGCGTGTGTTTTCACAAAAAAGAAAACCCACACCTGTGCATGAAATATAAAATTATGTCGCAAGAATATTATATCACATTTTTTTCCATTTGTAAACCCCTAAATAGAAAAAGTGCCGACAATTGTCGGCACCCGAATACTTTTATTATTTCTCCGACGCAAGAATTGCGTCGGTTTTTGCTTTTCTTTCTTTTGGTACTTTTCTTTCTTTTCTCACGAAAAGAAAGAAAAGTACGCCCCAAGCCTTCTAACTACTTACTTCGCGGCGGTTTCGCAGTAGATGCAGCGGTAGGTTCGTTTTTCGGGGTCTGTGAGTTTGAAGACGTGCTTCAATTCCTGTTCGGTGGAAGTGATGCAGCGGGGGTTTTTGCATTTCAGCACGCCCGTCAGGGTTTCCGGAAGATCCACGGTCTTTTTCTCTACCAAAACGCCGTCTTTGATGACGTTGACGGTGATGCCCGGATCCACGTATCCCAAAATGTTCAGATCCAAATCGATTTCCGCATCGATTTTGATAATATCTTTCTTACCCATTTTGCGGCTGCCGGAATTTTTGATAATGGCAACGGTGCAGTTTAATTCACCCAATCCCAAAAGATCGTAAATTTCCATACCCTTTCCGGCGGAAATATGGTCAATGACAAGCCCGTTTCGAATGGAATCAATGTGCATTTACTTCACCTCCAGCAGTTTCAAAATCAGCGCCATACGGATATATTTTCCGTACAGAACCTGCTTGAAATAACAGGCTCTCGGGTCGTCGTCGATCTCCACGGAGATTTCGTTGACCCGCGGCAGGGGGTGCATGATGCTCAAATCGGCTTTTGCATGTTTCAGCTTTGCGGGCGTCAGGATATAACTGTCCTTCAGCCTCAGATAATCCTCCTCATTGAAGAAGCGTTCCCGTTGTACCCGGGTCATGTAGAGAATATCCAAGGACGGCATGGCTTCTTCCAAATCGGTGGTCTGCATGTATTCAATGCCGTTGGCTTTCATTTTTTGCTTTACGTAGGAAGGCACTTTCAACTCTTCGGGGGAGATGAGAACGATCTTCATGTTCTCGTAGCGGCACAAGGCTCCGATGAGGGAGTGCACCGTTCTTCCGAATTTCAGATCTCCGCAGAATCCCACGGTCAGTCCGTCGAATTTCCCTTTTTCCCGAGAGATGGTCAAAAGGTCGGTCAGGGTTTGGGTGGGGTGATTGTGCCCGCCGTCTCCGGCGTTAATGACGGGAATGGACGCTGTCTGAGATGCCACGAAGGGTGCACCTTCCTTGGGGTGCCGCATGGCGATAATATCTGCGTAGCAACTCACGGTTTTTGCCGTATCGGAAACGCTTTCCCCTTTGGCGGTGGAAGAAGATTGGGCTTCGGAGAATCCCAAAACGCTTCCTCCCAATTCGTACATTGCCGCCTCGAAGGAGAGACGGGTACGGGTGGAAGGCTCGAAAAACAGAGTTGCCAGCTTCTTGCCCCGGCATTTTTCCGAATACTTGGCGGGATTTGCGATAATATCGTTGGCGGTGGCGATCAATTCGTCGATTTCTGCGGGAGAAAGGTCGAGGATATCAATCAAACTTCTCATGCTTTTGCTCCGTTTACGGCAAGATAATTTTTAATACGGGTCACGTTTTCTTCGTTGGCGGGATCTTCTTCCAGATATTCAATAATATCGTAGACGTCCACCACGGAGTAGACGGGGAACCCGAACTGCTCTTCAATTTCT
>JAZSJP010000162.1:0-3717 GCA_045534395.1 Eubacteriales bacterium
GGCTCGAAAATCTTGTCATAGACACGATTCTTGAACTGATCACCGATGATTCTGTCATTGAAGAACTTGCAGAACGTGTATACCGTTTTCAAGATCTTGAAAGTGCCGAGTCCGTACTGCTGAAAACGCAACTTGAGGAAGTCGAGAAGAAACTCAATAATCTTGCAGAAGCAATGGCACAAGGCATCTTCTCAGCAACAACGAAAAAGCTTCTTGACGATCTGGAAACACAGAAAAAGACCATCGAAACAGATATTATTCAATATCAGATACGCAATCCAATCGTACCGAAAGAACAGCTTTTGTTCGCGCTCTACAACTACCGAAAGCTCGATATGTCGGTGCAGTCTGACAGGCAAAAGCTCATAGATAGCTTCGTAAACTCCATCTATTTGTACGATGACCACTTCATCATCACATTTAACTACAAAAACACCTCGAAGAAAGTTTCTCTCAAAGAGATAAATAGTTCGTCTTTAACATCGTCGGCTCCACCAAGAATAACAATACCCACCCGTAACGGGTGGGTATTGTTATTATCTGATCGAAGAGATGGAGGGAGCCGAAGGGTTCGGTGTTGAATGACAGTCCGGGGGGCTGTCAGATCCGGACCCCGCCCGAGCCGCAGCGAGGGAGACGACCGTAATCTCCACCAAAAAGAAGGATACCTCTCATCGGAAAGGTATCCTTGTTTTTTATCTGCTTCTGCCGTCGTCCCATAAGACGATTTCGTCGGCGGCGCGGGTTTTAATTAGGTCGATGATGCGTTGGTTGGACGAGCCTCGGAAGCGCAGAGAAATGTCGTGGAGGGCTTTGACGTACCGACCGTCTACCAAGACGTCGATATAGGAAAGCATCTCGTCGGTAACTTCGCAACGGGGGTAGGAGCCGTCCACCATCAATTCCTTATCCAAGGTGAATCCCGTGAAGCACCATACGGTTTTTTCCGGGTGTTCTCCCTTGATCCGCTTCAGGAAGGGCACCAGCGCCCGCTGATTTTTCGGCTCAAAGGGTTCGCCCCCCAAAAGGGTCAGACCGTTGACGTAATAGGGTTCCAAAGACTTGGAAATGGCGTCTTCCTGCGCCTTGGTAAAGGGTTCACCGTACTCGAAATCCCAAGTCTCCGGCTGAAAACATTCCTCGCAATGGTTGGTGCAGCCGGAAACAAACAGGGTGGTGCGAACACCTTCACCGTTGGCAATGTCGCAATACTTAATATTACAATAATTCATATCTCTTACAGGTGCAGAACCCGTTCCTTAATTTCCTGAGTACGACCCTGATTCCAATATTGGGTTCCGATATAACCGCAGGTACGACGAGCGACGTTCATTTTGGCTTGGTCGGTGTTTCCGCATTTGGGGCATTTCCAAATGAGCTTTCCGTCTTCTTCCGCAATGGTGATCTCGCCGTCCCAACCGCAGCATTGGCAGTAGTCGGATTTGGTGTTCAATTCTGCGTACATAATGTTGTCGTAGATAAACTTAATGACCTGCATAACGGCTTCGAGATTGTTCTGCATGTCGGGAACTTCCACGTAACTGATGGCACCGCCGGGAGAAAGAGCCTGGAACTGTGCCTCGAAGGCAAGTTTTGAGAAGGCGTCGATTTCTTCGGTGACGTGGATATGATAACTGTTGGTGATATATCCTTTATCGTTGATGCCGGGCACCACGCCGAAACGCTTCTGCAGACATTTTGCAAACTTGTAGGTGGTGGATTCCAAAGGAGTTCCGTAGAGACTGAAGTCAATGTGATGAGCTTCCTTCCACTTCTTGCAAGCGTCGTTCATGTGTTGCATAACGTCAAGAGCAAAAGGTGTGGCAGAAGGATCGGTGTGGGATTTGCCCGTCATGTATTTGACGCATTCGTACAGACCGGCATAGCCCAAGGAGATGGTGGAATAACCGCCGAACAACAGTTTGTCGATGGGTTCGCCCTTCTTCAGTCGAGCCAACGCGCCGTACTGCCAGAGAATAGGAGCGGCGTCGGACAAGGTGCCCTTCAACCGTTCGTGACGGCACAAAAGAGCCTGATGGCACAATTCCAAGCGCTCGTCAAAGATCTTCCAGAATTTTTCCACGTTGCCGCCGGAAGACAGCGCCACGTCTACCAAGTTAATAGTAACGACGCCCTGATTAAAGCGACCGTAATACTTGGGTTTTCCGTTTTCATCCACGTAGGGGGTCAGGAAGGAACGGCAACCCATACAGGTATAGCAATGACCGTCTCCGTTTTTGTCCACCTTCAGTTCCAGCATCTTCTTTTCGGAGATGTAGTCGGGAACCATGCGCTTGGCGGTACATTTTGCAGAAAGTTCGGTGAGGTAATAGTAGGGAGAATCGGGATGAATGTTCTGTTCTTCCAAAACGTAGATAAGTTTGGGGAAGGCGGGGGTCACGTAGACGCCGTCTTCGTTCTTCACGCCCTGATACCTTTGCAACAGTGTTTCTTCAATAATAATAGCAAGGTCTTTCTTTTCCTGCTCGTTTTTCGCTTCACCCAAATACATAAAGACGGTGACGAAGGGAGCTTGTCCGTTGGTGGTCAACAGAGTAACGACCTGATACTGAATGGTCTGAACGCCTCTGCGGATCTCTTCCCGCAGACGGTTTTCCACCATTTGAGAAAATTGCGCGTCGGTAACGGCAACACCTGCCTCTGCCAACTCTTCGGCAAGAGCTTTTTGAATCTTTTCCCGGCTGACCTGAACGAAGGGCGCCAAGTGAGTCAGAGAAATGGACTGACCGCCGTATTGGTTGCTGGCAACCTGAGCAATAATTTGGGTGGCAATATTACACGCCGTAGAGAAGGAATGAGGACGCTCGATCATGGTACCGGAAATAACGGTACCGTTTTGGAGCATATCTTCCAGATTGACCAAGTCACAGTTATGCATGTGCTGAGCGTAGTAGTCGGCATCGTGGAAGTGGATAATTCCTTCCTTGTGCGCTTCTACGATTTCGGGGGGCAACAAAAGGCGCTCGGTCAAATCGCGGCTGACTTCTCCTGCCATATAGTCCCGCTGAACGCTGTTGACGGTGGGGTTTTTGTTGGCGTTTTCCTGTTTTGCCTCTTCGTTGCAACATTCAATGAGGCTCAAAATACGCTCGTCGGTGGTGTTGGATCTGCGCACCAAGTTCCGAGTGTAGCGGTAGGTGATATATTTTTTCGCTACCTCGTAGGCACCGTGCGCCATGATCTGGCTTTCCACCAAGTCTTGAATTTCTTCCACGCCGGGGGCACGGTTCATACGGATGCAGTTCAGCTCTACCGCCTCGGCGATGCGCTTGATCTGCATGGGCGTCATGCGGGCTTCTTCTTCCACCGCATCGTTGGCTTTGGTAATAGCGGTAATGATCTTGGTAATGTCAAAAACCACTTCCGAGCCGTTTCTCTTGATAACTTTCATGTTTTTCCCTCGATTCTCCGTTTTTTCTATATAAAATATTTTTATCGCGAAACTCCCCCTCTTTGGGGGCACTTTCTATTATACCACATATTGTGCAAAAGTCAAGAGGAAAACACTATATCTTGTGTAATTTCATAAAAATGATACAATTTTTAAAAATGCAGAATGCAAAATAGAAATTAAAAAGCCGCAATCTCAAAAGAGACCGAGGCTAAGCGAATTTATTTATGATATTCCTCAAATAAATCATTGGGGGTACATTCCAAAATATCACAAATTGCTTTTAAATTCTCAAACTTAATGCT
>JAZSJP010000190.1:0-1752 GCA_045534395.1 Eubacteriales bacterium
ATTTTTTTATTTATTTTAGGAGAAAACGCCATGATTCGCCTGGACGATCTGTTTGTGCACGGCTGGAAAATCTATCAGGACACCGACGGTTTTTGCTTTGGTACCGACGCAATTCTGCTCTCTTCTTTTGCGGCGGAAAAACGTTTTTCCACCGCCGTAGATCTCTGTTGCGGTACGGGAATCATTCCGCTGCTTTTGGCGGCAAACGACTGTGCCGAAACCGTGTACGGAATTGAAGTTTCCAAGTCCTGTGTCGACCTTGCCGGGCGCTCCGTGGCATTGAATAAATTAGAAAATCGAGTCACCGTTCTTTGTGAAGATCTGCGCAAAACCACCCTTCCCCCCGGAAAATTTGATTTGGTTACGGCAAATCCCCCTTATTTTTTGCCGGGTACCGGAAAGGTCTCGAAACCCTCGGTGGAATCTGCCCGTCGGGAGGAGACTTGCTCCTTTTTTGACGTTGCTTCCGCCGCGGCTCGGTTGCTTCGCTTCGGGGGTCGTTTTTGCTTCGTTTTTAAGCCGGAGCGGTTGGCTGAGGCAATGACTGCCTGTTCGGGATTGAAGTTGGAACCCAAGGTTTTGCGGTTGATTTATCCGAAAAAGAACCGCGCTCCCGAACTGTTTTTGATGGAATGTAAAAAAGGTGCCGCCGCCGGTTTGAAGTGCGAGCCGCCCTTTGTCTTATATGAAGATTCCGGCGAAGAAACGCCGCAGTTCCGATCCATTCACCGATTTTGAAAGGAGAGACGTATGGAAAAAGTTTCCTTGTGGTTGGTTGCAACCCCCATCGGAAACCGCGGGGATTTGTCTCCCCGAGCTTTGGAAGTCCTGGGTGAGGTGGATTTTATTGCCGCCGAAGACACCCGAAATTCCGGCATTCTTCTCTCTGCCTTCGGAATTAAAAAGCCCATGATCAGTTATTTTGATCACAATCGCAAAGCCCACGGTGAAAAAATCATTGCTCGTTTAAAGGCGGGGGAGACCTGTGCTCTGATTACCGATGCGGGAATGCCTGCCGTATCCGATCCCGGGGAAGAATTGGTCTCCGATTGTATTGACCAAGGATTGCGCGTCAGCGCCGTTCCCGGACCTTGTGCTTTCGTCACGGCTCTCGCCATGTCGGGGCTTCCGTCCCGTCGCTTTACCTTTGAGGGATTTTTACCCACGGTCAAAAAAGAAAAAACCGCGTTGTTTGAATCTTTAAAAACCGAAACTCGCACCATGATTTTTTACGAGGCACCCCATCGCTTGAAGGATACTCTGACCGACTTTGTTTCCGTCTTCGGTTCTCACCGCCGAATTGCATGCGTGCGGGAAATTACCAAGATCTACGAAGAGTGTGTCCGTTCCACCTTGGAAGAAGCCTTGGCTCGCTATGAAACCACCGCCCCACGGGGAGAGTTCGTTTTGGTTGTGGAAGGGGCTTCTCCCGAAGTCATGCCTACCCCGGGTGAAGAAGAAATTCTTGCTCTGTGGCGGGAAAAAGCCGCTGCGGGTATGGGGAAAAGCGCCGCGTCAAAGGAGATTGCAAAAGCATTTTCTTTGCCGAAACAGGAAGTTTACGATTTAATCAAGGAGTTGTAATATGGAAACCATTGCCAGCTTTGAAGTCGATCATACCGTATTAAAGCCGGGGATCTATCTTTCCCGTGTCGATCACGGTGTGAATACCTATGATATTCGCGTCACCCAGCCCAATCGGGAATTTTTACCCAATCCCGCCATGCACACCATTGAGCATCTCTTTGCCGT
>JAZSJP010000042.1:0-3244 GCA_045534395.1 Eubacteriales bacterium
CAAGAGGGCAAAAGGGAATTTTTTGTGACATATAACACAAAAAACGAGTTACGGCTGAAATTCCGTCAAAAACGCTCGATACCGACGGGGTAGAAAGGAATTTTGCAAGCGCTTGTTTTCGCGGGAAGTAATGGAGACGGAACGGTAATATTCCTTCCACAGGGTCTGAAAGACCGATTCCGGTTCCGACGGTGCAAAAGAGATCTTCTTTTCGGAATATAAAACCTTCCATTCCGTACCGTTGTAAATACCGTACAGAGAGCGTTTTATATCGTGAATCAAAAAGGATTGGTCGTTGAAGCGGCGGGCAAAGTGAGGCATGAGAAAGGTCAGTACGTTGTTGTCCGGTGCAAATTCGGCGCAGTAGATTCCTTCGGTACTTTGGGAAAAACGCAGAAACCCCAATGCCCGATGTATTTCCAACGTTACCCGAGCCGTCATATCGCAAAAATCCAAAACGTAGGGGTCTTGATACCGTTTTTGAACGCCGTTCCCATATTTGAATACCGAAAGAATCCAATAAAATAATTTTCGGTGCTTTTCCGGATCACAAGAGGCATAGGCGTAGCATAATTGATGAAGACCTTCCATGCCCATTCGTGCAAAAATACCGCGTTCAATGCGGCGCGCCTTTTCTTCGTCGGCAATCACAGTGATAATCTCCGATAACAACGGCGGCTCGCAGAGATCTCCGTCGGTAATCAGGTCGGGCAAGGTTTTTGTTTCGTAGGCAAGAAATACGGCGGTGAGAAAACCGTCTATTCCTTCGGAATATTGATAAATCAGCATAAATCTCCTTAAATAAATTTAAAACTGTCCCGTCAAGGCGGAAACCTTGGCGTCTTTTAACAACAACGCTGCGTCGGTTAGGGTGATCTGTCCCGGCTCCCGTTTCCCGAAGGCGGGTGCCAGCAGATACGAGCGCAGTACGGCGGGATTTTCGCCGCAACCGTAATATTTTCCGTTGCAGGTAATAAAATGAGCGGCGCGACGCAAAACTACGCCCATTCTCTTCAGATCTTCGTAGTGCAGCGTTCCCGTAGTGCGGGCTTGTGTGATACGCCATGCGGATTTGATGCCGATTCCGGGAACCCGCAGTAACGCTTCGTAGGGCGCCGTGTTGATCTCCACAGGAAAATAGTCCGGGTGCTTAAGGGCCCAATGAGATTTCGGATCTACGGCGGGATCGAAATTTTCTCCCGGTTCCAACAGTTCTTCTGCCTGAAATCCGTAAAATCGAAGAAGCCAATCCGCTTGGTATAATCGGTTTTCCCGCAGAAGATCCGGCGGGTGTATCGGAAGCAACGAGGGGTTCCCCACGGGTACGTAAGCGGAATAATACACCCGTTTCATGGCAAACTGACGGTATAACCCTTCGCTCAACCGCAAAATAACACCGTCCGGGTCGGGCGTGGCGCCGATGATCATCTGCGTGGTTTGCCCCGCCGGCAGAATTTTTGCCCTTCCTTTCAATTCAAGAGATTTTTGCGAGATACTTGCCAATCGCCGCATGGGACGGAGAATGGATTCCCGGGTCTTTTGTGGTGCCAATAATTTCAACCCCGCTGAAGAGGGTAGTTCAATGTTCTCGCTCATGCGGTCGACGTAGCGGGCGGCAAGATCGAGCCATTGAGGATCGCAACCGGGAATTGCCTTCAAATGAATATATCCGTAAAATCCGTATTGCTCCCGAAGAAGAATCACCGTTTCCACCAAGCGTTTCATGGTTTCTTCGGGGGAGACCGTCACGGCAGAGGAGAGGAACAAGCCTTCAATATAGTTTCTGCGGTAAAAACCCACGGTAATTTCGCAGATCTCCCGAGGGGTCAGCGTTGCCCGCGGCAAATCCTCTTCCCGCCGATTGATGCAATATTTGCAGTTGTAGATGCACTCGTTGGACATAAGTATCTTTAATAAGGAAATACAACGTCCGTCGGGCGTAAAGGAGTGGCAGATCCCTGCCGGAGCACAATCCCCCAACCGTCTTCGTTTTCCGTTACGTGCAGACCCGGAAGAGGAACAGGATACGTCGTATTTTGCCCCTTCCGTTAAAATTTTGACCTTTTCTTCCAGGGAAAGACCCCAAATCAAAGCGGGTGTTTCGGACATAAGAAACTCCTTTTTTGAAAAAAATCGAACATGAGTTCGGATATATTGTAGCACACTTGTTGGAGAAAGTCAAGAAGGAAAGAGAATATTTCAAACATATTTACGATTTATGGCATAAAATTCTAAAACGCAACAATTAAGAAAAAACTAAAAAATTGCAAAATTGAAAGAAAATCAAAGAAATTACGGGTGTAAATTAAAACAGACACGAGTTTTCTGACCTTATTTGACCTTTTCGGGCATTGCATTTTTTCCTCGGTTGGTGTATAATAAAATCACAAAGGTCAAAGAAAGTCAAAGTCGAATGCTGACGGAGGTGTCTATGAAGTCCAGTGATTTGATCGCCGCCTTTTTGGTGGACGCTATAGAGCGACAGAACGGGATTTTGGAGTTGCAGAGAAATGAATTGGCGCAACAATTCAACGTGGTGCCAAGTCAAATCAATTACGTAATTTCTTCCCGATTTACCCCCGAGCGAGGTTATCTGATTGAAAGTCGCCGCGGCGGAGGAGGGTATATCCGTATTCAACGGGTGCGTAGCGACAAACGAACCCATATTATGCACGTAGTTAACGCTGTAGGAAAGAATATCAACTGTTTTAACGCAGACTTGTTTTTGAAAAACATGTTGGATTACGGATATCTTTCTTCGGAACAAGTTCCTTTGATTCGCGCTGCTATTTCGGAAAATGCCCTGTCGGCATTGCCCCCCGCCGTTCGGGATTTTGTTCGGGCAGATATTTTTAAACACATGCTTATTTCCGTCGCTTCGGAATCATAATGTAAGAAAAGGAGAATGATTATGCTTTGCGAAAATTGCAAGAAAAATACCGCAAACACCTACTTCAAGCAAACTGTCAACGGTAAGACTCGAGAAGTGTTTTTGTGTTCGGAATGTGCCGCTAAATTGGGTTTGGGCGATTCCATGATGAATTTCGGAAACTTCGGTTTCGGTTTGAGTGCTGTTTCCGATCTGTTGGGAACCACGTCTCCCGCAGTTTCCCGTTGTCCTACCTGCGGAATGACGTTAAAAGAAGTTTCGGATTCGGGTATGATGGGGTGTGCCGATTGTTACGATACCTTCCGGGATTACCTTCGCAAGCTGCTCCCCCGCATCTCGGGAAACAAGGTGTAT
>JAZSJP010000206.1:0-2591 GCA_045534395.1 Eubacteriales bacterium
GACCGCTTGGCCTCCGACTTACGAGTGCGGCAGTAGAACGGGGGCAGACCCCTTACCTGTTGGCATACCATCTGCTCTTTAATATGCGGGCATACGTAAAAGCGTATGTCCGTTTGTCGTTTTTTAAAAAGAAATTTTGAGAAAAATTGAGGGTTTTTACAAATGTTAGGCGCCATATTACTGCAAATCATCTTAATTGTGCTAAACGCTATCTTTGCCAGCGCGGAAACGGCAATGATCTCGTCCAACGCCGCCCGCATCGAGCATCTTGCCGGAGAGGGAGACAAGGGAGCAAGGCGGCTTCTTTCTTTAACCGCAAATCCTTCTCGGTTTTTGTCTACCGTACAGGTCGCCATTACCTTGGCGGGCTTTTTGGGAAGTGCTTATGCGGCGGACAATTTTGCCGACCCCCTGGTGGGAGTTCTTTTAAAAGCGGGCGTTCCTCTGCCCAAGGCGGTGTTGGATTCGGCGTGCGTCTTTTTGATTACGGTACTGTTGTCCTTTTTCAGCATCGTCTTTGGGGAATTGGTTCCCAAACGCGTGGCACTGAAGGATCCCGATAAATCCGCATTGCGGTTGGCGGGTCTTTTGAATTTCGTCTCGGTAATTTTTGCCCCCTTCGTTTGGATTCTGACCAAAGCGACCAACGGCGTTCTGCGCTTAATGCGCATTGACCCCAACGAAAGTGACGACGAAGTGACCGAAGAAGAAATCCGCATGATGCTGGAATCCGGCAGTGAAAAAGGAACCATCGACAAGGCGGAAACCGAGATGATCCGCAATATCTTTGAATTTGACGATACGGATCTCAGCGAAATTTGTACCCACCGCCGCGATGTGGTGATTCTTTACGAAGACGAAAAGGAAGAAACTTGGAAAAAAATTCTTCACGAAACCCGATTTTCCTATTATCCCATCTGTGGGGAGACGGCAGACGACGTGAAAGACGTGCTGGACGCCGACAAATTTTTCCGTGCCGCAAGTTCGTCGGACTTTGAAACTGCCGTGGCTTGTGCCCGCATAAAACCCATGTTCGTTCCCGAACACAGTAAGGCGGATATGCTCTTCTCCAAGATGAAGGAAACGGGCGAGACCTTTGCCGTTTTAATTGACGAATACGGCGGAATGCAGGGAATCGTCACCTTCTACGATCTGCTGAATTGTCTGGTGGGAAATCTGCGAGGCGAAGAAGAAGCGATCCGTGCCGCGGGAGAAAACCGTTGGATCGTTTCAGGAGCCGCCGCTCCCGACGAAGTAGCGCAAGCCCTTCATGTTGAATTGGAAGCGGAAGGCTACGATACCTTCGGCGGTTACGTTTTGGACTTGTTGGGCGCCGTTCCAGAAGACGGAACCACCCCCCAAGCGGAAACCGAAACGTTGTTGTTGCAGGTCACCAAAGTGCTGGATCGTCGCATTGAGTCAATCACCGTCACCAAAAAAATAAAAGAAGAACAGGAATAAGAGAAAAAACAAAATCGGTTTGTGTTGCTGCACAAACCGATTTATTTTTTCCAAAATCAGCGGTGAAAAATCTTGCGAAAAATCATCATGCCACCGTAAAAGGTTCCTACAAAGAGAAAAAACAACCAATACATAAGTTTCATATCGTCACCTCAAATAACGTAGAAAAGAATGCAGATAAATTGCAGAATACTGCCAAGCACCACGAAAATATGAAAGACCGAATGGATATAGCGGCATTTCTTACCGAATCCGTAAAAAACGGCGCCTACGGTATAGGCGATTCCCCCCGCCAGCAACCACGCAAGTCCCGGCAAGGGAATGGCTTGCAGGGTAGGTTTTACGGCAAGCACCACACACCAACCCATTCCGATATAGCAAACCATGGCGAATTTGCCGTATTTTTTCAGGTCAATGGCAGTAAAGACGGTTCCCAACGCAGCAAAGCCCCACACCAACGCAAACAATCCCCACGCCGCCGCGGGAGAAACTTTGCGAATCGCGCAAAGCAACAGCGGCGTGTAGGTGCCCGCAATCAGAAAATATATGGTGCAATGGTCTAAAACCTGCATGACCTTTTTTGGTATTTCGGCTTTCAATCCGTGATAGACGCTGGACATGGTATACAAAAGAATCATGGTCCCCCCGTAAATGGCGCAAGAAACGACACCCCATACGTTGCCTTTCAGGGCGGCGACCAAGACGCTGACGGTGAGGGCAATGACGCCAAAGCCACCGCCGACGATATGAGTCACCATATTAAAAATTTCTTCTCCCCGGGTATAATCGGGAAGGATTCGATCGCAAAGTTTGGTACGAGTCATAGGGATTCCTTTCAACTGTGTGTTTTGTGATAACAGTATACCGCAATAATCTCTTAAAATCAACCTACCTCTGCGCAACGCCTCTCCCTTCTTACAATCAATGACGTAGAGGTGCAAAAAATCACTCTACCGCCGGGTCTACCGACAGTAGAGTTTCAGTATTTGCAAGGGGTTGATGGTGGGAAAACATACAAAAAGAAACAATTTTGTATTTTGTATTCCGTTTTGCCGTCCCCCGCTTTAGGGGCAAGAAGAAGAGGGACCGACGCACGCAGGAGCGCGTGTTGGTGGAAGGGGGGTGCATTG
>JAZSJP010000210.1:0-3300 GCA_045534395.1 Eubacteriales bacterium
ATAGCAGCATCACCGTAAATTGTAGCCTCTTTCTGGGCCTTCCCCGCAAAGTTACCGGTTACGATGTAATCGGCCTTTTTGTTCTTCATCAGATTCAGGGGAACGGCAGCAAACTGCTGAGATGCGCCGCCCTGAACGAACAGGACATAGTAGTTTTCAGGGATATTCATCAATTCACGGAGCAATGACTGCGCTTCATCGTTCACGGCCTGGAAAGGTTTAGATCGGTGGGACATCTCCACAACGCTCATACCTGTGCCGTTGTAGTCCAGCATTTCTTTCTGGCACTGTTCCAGCACTTCGAGAGGAAGAGTAGAAGGTCCGGCTGCGAAGTTGTAAACTCTCATATCATTTCTCCTGTTCTGCCTTGCGGCAAGTAATAATAATTGATTATACACCCAAACGAGAAAATTTGCAAGTACATTGGGGGAAAAGTAATAATTTTGTAAAAAATACCGCCGAATTTTCCGTAAAACTGCATCTTTTTCATTCATTATTCATTTTTTTTGCAAGTTTAGAAGTTTTTTTGTTTTTTCAGAGTCGCAACTTCCCCTTTGGGGATTCTATTTTTTGAATTCAAATTGCATTCGCACAAAATTCAAATTTATGCTATAACGATAGCAATAAAAAAACGGAGGTCGCTATGAAAGGAAATTATTATCAGCCCTTCTCTCTGAGGATCTCAGAAGAAATGCATTTCAAACTCAAAATGATTGCCGACGCCCACAAGCGTTCGGAGAACAAGGAGATCGAATTCGCCTTGGAAGAATATATCAAACAATACGAAGCCGGTCACGGGATTATTCCCCCACCGACCTTACAGGAGAAAAGTTTGTGAGCAGAAGATGGATTCAAAGTCTCTGCATCGTCGTGTTGTTTCTTTTGGCATTTGCCGCAGTGGTAATCCTCGGCATTGACCAAGGACACTCCGACCGAGAGCTGAAAAACCACGGGATTTCTTTAGACGAAAAAACGGCTTGGGAAGATGCCTTGGCAAAAGTATCTCAAGAAACCGACCCCACGGTCTACGTTACGGAGAGCGGAGCAAAATATCATTTGTATTCCGATTGTTCGGCATTGAAGCGCGCGAAAAACGTCATAGGAATTCTTCGTTCTTCCGCAGAGGACGCCGGAAAAGAGTTGTGCTCTATTTGTGCGAAATCGTAACATTCAACAAAAAAACCTTCTTCCGCGGAAGAAGGTTTTTTTGTATTTCGTTTATTCTGTACGAAGGGCGATGACCGGGTCTTTCTTCGCGGCGGATCGGGAAGGAATGATTCCGGAGATCAGGGTCAAGAGCACGCTGATGGCAATCAAGATCAACGCAGCGGGAAGGGGCAACATCGCCTTCAGATTTGCAATTCCCGTCAGAGCTTTTAGAATCAGATTGATGGGAATACACAACAGATACGTGACACCGATTCCAATGAGACCCGACGTAAAACCGATAATCATAGTCTCGGCGTTAAACATGCTGGACACGTTGCGCTTGGAAGCACCGATTGCCCGCAAAATACCGATCTCTTTCGTGCGCTCCTGAACGGAAATAAGAGTGATGACGCCGATCATGATAGAAGACACCACCAAAGAAATTGCAACGAAAGCAATCAACACGTAGGTAATTGCGTTGATGATGGTGGTAATGGACGACATCATAATCCCCACGTAATCGGTATAACGAATCTGCGAAAGTTCGTCTACCGATTCATTGTATTCCGCAATCGCCTCTTCGATGACGTCTTTGTTTTCAAAGGAAGAAGCAAAGAGATTGACCGTGGAAGGATCGTCTAAATCGAGACAACCGAGCTTGACGAGGTTGGCATCGTAAGAAGAATCGGAAAAGACCAAAACCTCTTCATAATAAAGAGCGCATTGGGTCGTGGTATAGGAGGGAAGTTCAAAATCCAACGCTGCGGCTTGCATGACGGGATCCATGCCTTCCATTTGCTTCTGCACCCCTGCGGCATACTGCATTTTGATGCCTTCCACCAACATTTGTTGATACAATTCCGTCAGGTCTTCCTCGGACATGGCGGAAAGGTATTCGGAAACGTCCTTTTCATTCATGCCCATCTGCTGGGTCAAGGCAGACAAAAGGGTGGATTCCATAGTCTCCCGGTTGACATTTGCCATGGCTTGTTGCAACATCGTTGCCAAGTATTCTTCCGAGGGAATGGACTTGATCTTCACGTAAGCCTCGGCCTTCGCTTTTTGAGAAAGCTCGGCAACGTAGGCACGGAACGCGGTTTCTTTTTCTGCTTCGGTCAGATTTCCCGTGGTTTCTTTAAAAGGAAGCCCGGTAAAAATGTCGGTGTGGGAATCTTCTTTTTGTGCCTTAATGGCATCGGAGTTTTGGGATTTTTCAATAATCTTTTCGGTCAATGCTTTCGTATAACCGATGGAACCGGTGAGCATGGCGGAAGAGGCTTCTTCCCGGGGACGAATAATCCCGGAAACCTTCAACTTCATGGCGCCGTCATACAAATACCGAAGCCCTGCATCGGTTTCCCTCAGATCGGTGTAAAGACCGGACGTGGGATCAAAGGTATAGCAATCGGAATTGAGAATTACCCGAAATTCCATTTCCATCAATTCTTCATAAGACCAGGACTTTTGCTGAATATCCAACTCCTTGCCGTCCAAAACCGCATCAAAAAGGGAGTTGATGGTCTCTTCCGATTCCAACCCCAAAGCATACAGGGTCAGATCGTCCAGCTCGTTGTTTTTATCCACCACCAAAACGATCTCGTTGGCGTCGTTGGGCCAAGAACCGTGGATCACTTCGTATTGATTTTCCAAAACGGGACTGATAAGGCTCCCGTCCTTTCCCGAAAGCATCTCACACCATAGCGTTATCGATGCCGCGGGAGACATAGACGCCATGGGAGACACGGAAGTCCCGGTTCCCATACCCATCATTCCCGGCATATCCATGCCGAAGTTTTCCGCCATAGCCTTGGACAAAAGCTGACGGGTATCGGAATAGATAATGTTTCCGTCCACGTTCTTAGTATAGACCAAAAGATCCAGATCGTAGGTATACTGAACTCCGGACAAGGCTTCCTTCAGCTTGGAAAATCCGGGCTCGGATTTCAATTCAATATCAATAAACTCTTTGAAGGAAACCAAATCGTTTTCGGTGGTTTCCAAATTATTTATGGCGTTGATCATCTCAAAAAGAACCGATTGGGAATACACGGCGTCTTTATCGTGTTGATCCCCCGTATCGCTTGCCATACCCATAAAGGTCTCCATTAGAGTGGTAAGATCCACGTTGGTAGCTTCAATGGTTAAGGGATA
>JAZSJP010000123.1:0-3898 GCA_045534395.1 Eubacteriales bacterium
GATGTGGCGGCACTGGACGATCCCTGCGGCAGAACCATTTCCGAAAGCACCCGGACAGACGGACTGCAGGTCACCAAGATTGCCGTTCCGCTGGGGGTCATCGCCATCATTTACGAAAGCCGTCCCAACGTGACCTCGGACGCCGCCGCCCTTGCCATCAAGGCGGGCAGCGTTTGCGTGCTGCGCCCGGGACGTGACGCGGCTCTGTCCGCAGCCGCCATCGTCTCAGCACTTCGCAAGGGACTTTTGGATGCGGGACTTTGCGAGGATCTTGTCAACCTGGTCGAGGACACCTCTCGCCAGAGTGCGACAGATCTGATGAAGGCCAACGGCTACGTGGATATGCTGATCCCGCGCGGCGGCGCGGGGCTGATCCGCTCCTGCATTGAAAACGCCACGGTTCCCTGCATTCAGACCGGCACGGGCATCTGCCACGTTTACGTGGACGCGTCTGCAGACCTGACGCAAGCCTTAAATATTATTGAAAATGCAAAAACATCCCGCCCCTCGGTCTGCAACGCCGAAGAGGTCTTGTTGGTACATAAAGATATTGCACAACAATTTTTGCCCCTCTTGAAGACGCGATTGGCAGACGACCGCATCACACAGGGAAAGCAGGCGGTGGAATTCCGCCTCTGCCCCAAAGCCGCACAAATCATTGACGGAACTCCCGCGGGTGAAGACGATTTTGATACGGAATTTTTGGATTATATTTTAGCCGTTGCCGTGGTGGACGACACCGCTGCCGCCATCGCCCATATCGCCGCCCACTCCACGGGACACAGTGAGGCAATTCTCACTCAGACCCAAGAGAATGCAGACGCCTTTACCCAAAACGTGGACAGCGCCGCCGTGTACGTCAACGCGTCCACCCGCTTCACCGACGGCGGAGAATTCGGATTGGGTTGTGAGATGGGAATCTCTACCCAAAAACTCCATGCTCGCGGTCCCATGGGATTGGAGGAAATGACGGCGTACAAGTACGTCATCAAGGGCACGGGACAGATTCGCTAACGCCATAACCACAAAACCCGCAAGGCATTTTGCTTTGCGGGTTTTTTATGCCAAAACGGTTTTAAAATATAGTAATATAAAGGATTTTTTCTATTTATCCTCTTTTCTGTGTATACCGTATTGGTTTATAAAATTGCTAATTTTTCTCTTTTGTTCGACGCAAGAAGAAGATTAAAAGCTCCACGATAAGAGTCATGGTTAGGGTAGCCAAAGCACCTTCCAGAAAGATGTCCGCGTAGGCAAGACTCCCCAAAACACCGCAAAACCGAGACAAGCCGCAACAGAAAAAGGATAAAACAAATTGCAAAATCGCCGTATATTTCCCTACGAAAAGCAACTCCCGAAGATAATGGGGAGAGCCGAAAATCTTGTCGAAAAATTTCATATTTCTCACCTCACATCTATGATACCATATCCCCGACGGCAAGTCAACACATAAAATTTTCCAGCCCTTCATACCATGGGAAGGGGGGGGGATTTTATGTTGACTCATATTGCATCGGCGATGGGAACGGTGACGGCGGCGGCGCTGATGCTTTACGGCACGTACGCCACGGCAACGACCCGCTTCCTTCCCTTTCGCGCCTTTCCCGCCATGTTCCGCCAACTGAAAACGCCCCAAGAAACGGGGCGCGTAGTGTCACCCTTCCGAGCCTTTGCCACGTCTCTTGCGGGCACCATCGGAGTCGGAAATCTCACGGGAGTATCCCTTGCCATCAGTTTAGGGGGCGCAGGAGCGGTTTTTTGGATGTGGGTCTCCGCATTCGTCTGCATGACGGTCAAATATTTTGAGGTATTTCTTGCGGTAAAGCATCAACCGAAAAAAGAAACCCATTACGGCTTTGCACCCATGGAATATTTGAAAAAGGCAACGGAAAGCAAGGGAATTGCAAGGCTGTTTGCTTTTTTTGGCGTATGTTCCGCCCTTTTTATGGGAAGCATGATTCAAACCAATGCCGCCGCCAACGCATCAACACAGACCTTTTCCTGCTCCCCGTGGCTCGTGGGAATTCTGTTCGCCGTAGGCGCGGGATTTTTCTTAGCGGGGGGAATCAAGCGTATCACCGGTGCTATGGAAAAGGCGGTCCCCGTGCTGGGCGGCATCTTTTTGATTTTAGGAATCTTAATAATTGTCTTACGATACGATCGCATTTTCCCCGCATTAAAAAGCGTTTTTCAAGAAGCCTTTTCCGTTTCTTCTGCCGCCGGAGGATTCGCCGGTTCGGGCATTGCCCTCGCCTTTCGTCACGGCGTGGGGAACGGTCTGTTTTCCCACGAAGCGGGATTAGGGAGTGCCGGTCTTGCCCACGGAGCTTGCGGGGCGGACCCAAAACGGCAAGGGCTTTGGGGAATGTTTGAAGTTTTTGCCGATACCGTCGTCATTTCCACCGTATCGGCATTGATGATTTTGACCACGGACACTGCGGGAGATTCGAGCGGCGTTTTAAAGGCGGCAGACTCGGTTCTCGGCTTTTGGGGAGAAAGCGCCGTCGCCCTTTGCCTGATTCTCTTCGCCTTTTTGTCGGTATTAAGTTGGAGTTGTTACGGAGAGACCTGTTTCGTTTGGCTCTTCGGAAAACCTTCGGCACGCCTCTTCCGAATCCTGTTTACGGCAACGCCTTTCTTGGCGATTTTCATGCCCGAAGAATCTCTTTGGCAGGGCGCCGAAATCATCAACGGCGCCATGATGATTCTCAATCTCACAGGACTTTTGGGCTACAACAAAGAACTGAAAAGCTTGGCGCGTACAAAAATATAGGTACTTTCCGAAGAAAGTACCTATATTTTTTCTTGCACTTATTTTTCTGCCGTAAAATCACAGACACCGTTCATAACGTAAGTAGGACGGTAGGGGAATTCCCTGATGGTTTCCAGAGTAGAAACGCCACTCAGCACCAGCGTGGTATCGATTTCACTTTCGATACCGGCAATAATGTCGGTGTCCATGCGGTCGCCCACAATCATGGCATCTTCCACGTCTACTTGCAACAGGCGAATGGCGTGGCGCATCATCAAGGGATTGGGTTTTCCCACAAAATACGCCCGTTTGCCCGAGGCTTGGGCAATGGGAGCCACCATGGAACCGGTGGCGGGAATAATGCCCCGTTCCGAGGGAGCGGAAACGTCGGGATTTGCTCCGATCAGCTTAGCACCGTTATTCACCAGCAGAGTGGCTTTTTCGATTTTTTCCCAATTATAGGATGAAGTTTCCCCCACCACCACGTAATCGGGATTGATGTCGTTCATGGAAAATCCGGCATCGTACAAAGCGTTAATCAAGCCGGGCTCCCCGATGACGTAAGCGGAGCCGTTTTCCGGCTTTTGGGATTTCAAAAAGGCGGCGGTTGCCATAGCAGAGGTATAAAAATGATCTTCCGAAACCGTCAACCCCAAACGGGAAAGTTTTTGAGACAATTCCCGAGGAGATCGCTCGCTGGAGTTGGTCAAAAACAGGAAGCGCTTGTTTTCCTTTATCATCCAATCCACAAATTCCTTCACGCCGGGCAGAAGCATGTTTCCGTGATAGATCACGCCGTCCATATCACAGATGAATCCTTTTTTGGCGCGAATTCGTTCCAAATCATAATACACTTTATGAGCCATACGAAACTCCTTAATCCATATAATCCTTCAGCAGTTTAATGCGGCTGGGGTGACGCAATTTACGCAACGCTTTTGCCTCAATCTGACGGATTCGTTCCCGGGTTACGTTAAATTCTTTCCCGACCTCTTCCAACGTGCGGGTGCGTCCGTCGTCGAGACCGAAGCGCAAGCGCAGCACCCGAGCTTCCCGCTCGGAAAGGGTCTTGAGAACTTCGTTCAACTCGCCTTTCAGCATGGTTTGAGCCGCCACGTCGGAAGGAGAGGGAACGTCGTCGTCGGC
>JAZSJP010000204.1:0-3058 GCA_045534395.1 Eubacteriales bacterium
CTTCCTAAGACCGCTTGGCCTCCGACTTCATATGGAATTTTTTGAGGGCGGCGCCGTCAATATGGGAGAGATCATTGCCCACGGCGGCTTATTCGATTGGCTCTATTTGGGAGTTAAGTTCGGTATTTATCCCCCTCTCATCTTCTTGGGTGTCGGTGCTATGACCGACTTTACCCCTCTTATCGCAAACCCCAAGAGTATTCTTTTGGGTGCCGCCGCACAGGTTGGTATTTTTGCCACCTTCATTATCGCCATTTGCTTGGGCTTTACTCCCGCAGAAGCCGCTTCCATCGGTATTATCGGTGGTGCGGACGGTCCTACTGCCATCTTGGTAACAAAGACCTTGGCACCTCATTTGTTGGGCGCCATTGCCGTTGCGGCGTATTCCTACATGGCTCTGGTCCCCATTATTCAACCCCCCATTATGAAGGCTCTAACCACGAAAAAGGAACGTTTGGTTCGTATGGATAATCTCCGTTCCGTTTCCAGGTTGGAAAAGATTCTGTTCCCCATCGTGGTTACGGTGGTTGTCATTCTCATCATTCCCGATTCCGCACCCTTGGTGGGTATGCTGATGCTTGGAAATCTCGCCAAAGAATGCGGCGTTGTGGATCGTATCAGTAAAACGGCACAGAACGAATTGATGAATATTATCACCATTTTCTTGGGGCTGACGGTTGGTGCCACCGCAAAGGCAGATAACTTTTTGAGCACCAAAACGTTGCTGATTATCTTTATGGGACTGTTCGCCTTCTGTCTTGCCACTGCCGCCGGAGTTCTTTTCGGTAAGCTGATGTGCTTTATGACAAAAGGAAAGGTCAATCCCCTCATCGGTGCCGCCGGTGTTTCCGCCGTTCCTATGGCTGCCCGCGTGGCAAATACCGTGGGACAACAGGAAGATCCTTCCAACTTCCTGTTGATGCACGCCATGGGTCCCAACGTTGCCGGAGTTATCGGCTCCGCCGTTGCCGCCGGTGTGTTCCTCAATATGTTCGGCGCTTAATCTGAAAGAAAGGTAATTTAATATGAGTCAAGTTAAAATTACGGAAACCATTCTTCGGGACGCCCATCAGTCTTTGGTTGCCACCCGCATGACCATGGACGAAATGCTTCCCGCTTTGGAATTGTTGGATAAAGCCGGGTACAACGCTCTGGAAGCTTGGGGCGGCGCTACCTTTGATTCCTGTTTGCGCTTTTTGGACGAAGACCCCTGGCAGAGACTTCGTACTATTCGCGATCACGTAAAAAACACCAAATTGCAGATGCTTCTCCGGGGGCAGAACTTGTTGGGTTATCGGAACTATTCCGACGACGTTGTGGAATATTTCGTACAGAAATCCCTTGCCAACGGTATTGACGTGATCCGCATTTTCGACGCTTTGAACGATCCACGCAACCTCAATACTGCCGTCAAGGCGGCGGTCAAAGAAGGGGGACACGTTCAGGCTGCCTTCAGTTATACCTTGTCTCCCGTGCATAACACCGAATCCTTCGTTAAGTTTGCAAAGCAGTTGGAAGAAATGGGCGCATCGTCTATTTGCGTCAAGGATATGGCGGGTCTTTTGGTCCCCTACACCACCTATGAATTGATTAAAGCTTTGAAAGAAAGCGTCAAGATTCCCATCGAGCTTCACACCCACTATACCACCGGTATGGCGTCTATGGTTCTCATGAAGGCAGTGGAAGCCGGCGTTGATATTATCGATACCGCCCTGTCTCCCTTGTCTATGGGTACCTCTCAGCCTTCTACCGAGGTTATGGTTGCCGCTCTGCAAGGTACCGAATACGATACGGGTCTCGACCTGAACGTGTTGAATGATGCCGCCAAGATCTTTGCTCCTCTTCGGGAAAAATATCTTAAGAGTGGTCTTCTCAATCCCAAGGTCATGGGTGTTGACGTCAACGGTCTTCTGTATCAGGTTCCCGGCGGAATGTTGTCCAACCTCGTTTCCCAGCTGAAGCAAATGGGACAGGAAGACAAATACCAAGCAGTATTGGAAGAAGTTCCCCGCGTTCGCGCCGATGCCGGATACCCTCCCTTGGTTACACCCACTTCTCAGATCGTGGGTACCCAAGCGGTGTTCAACGTCATCTTCGGTCGCTATCAGAACGTCTCCAAGGAATTCCGCGGATTGGTAAAAGGCGAATACGGAAAGACTCCCGTGGAGATCGACCCCGAATTCCGCAAGCAGATTTTGGGCGATGATGAACCTATCACCTGCCGTCCCGCCGACCTCATCGAGCCTGAATTGGAAACCCTGCGGGAAAAGGTCAAACAGTACGAGGAACAACCCGAGGACGTCTTGTCCTACGCTCTCTTCGAACAGGTTGCCACCAAATTCTTCCAGAACCGTCAGGCAAAGAAATACGGCGTAGACTCCGCCCACGCTGCCGACGGCGTTCACCCCGTTTGATAACAACGAGTAAAAACAACCCCGCCGTGATTTTTACGGCGGGGTTTTGTGTGCGGAAAATCGCATGTTATGGGTAAAAAAAAGATGTTCTCGGCAGTTTTTGCGTATGGATTCGAAATTTCGCATTATTAGTGAAGCATCGGCTAACGCCGATGTTAAGTTATGCCGTAGGTATAATGAAGTTTTGTGCGGTCGCACAAAGTGAAGTTAAGTGCGCCACTCACTTCCGCAGAAACTTCACTGTCCGCAGGACAACTTCACTTGCGAAGCAAACTTTGCACGCCGACAGGCGCACTTAGTTGAAAAAGACAGATTCCTCACGGAATCTGTCTTTTTCTGTGGAAACCTCGTGTAAACATTAAAGCTAATTACTTTAAAGCTAATTTGGAATCTTCAATCGGACTTTGATTTCGTTGCACAGGAGCGTGCAACTTGCCTTCTCCGAGGACTATAAAGCAGAATGATTTATTCCTTACTACATACAGGAGTGTCAAACATGACCGAAGAAAACTACAATTACCGAACCAGCCAATCCTTGCTTCGTAATCAATTTCCCGGCAAAGGGAAGCTACAAATCCCAATCATTCCAAGATTCGAGGAGCGGTCGGGGGACTTTGATAATCTTCTTCTGATTGGCTTTGACA
>JAZSJP010000095.1:0-3145 GCA_045534395.1 Eubacteriales bacterium
GTACCCGATGGCACACAAAACTCTGCCCCAATTGGCGTCGGCGCCGAACATGGCGGCTTTGGTAAGAGACGAACAGATGATACTTTTTGCAACGGTTTTTGCCGTAGCCTTGTCTTTCGCGTCCGTAACGACGCATTCCAAAAGCTTGGTAGCACCTTCCCCGTCTCCTGCGATTTGGCGGCAGAGCCAAAGGGTGACGGCGCGCAGTCCTTGACAAAAGGCGTCAAAATCGACACCCTCTGCGGTAATTTCGTCATTTCCCGCAAGACCGTTGGCAAGAACCACCACCATATCGTTGGTGGAAGTATCTCCGTCCACGCTGGTCATATTAAAGGTGTCTTCCACGTCTTGGGAAAGCGCCTTTTGAAGCATTTGGGAAGAGATGGCACAGTCGGTAGTGATAAAGACCAACATGGTTGCAAGATTGGGGTGAATCATACCCGAACCCTTGGCAGTTCCCCCTATATGACATTCCTTGTCCCCCACTTGGAAGGAAAAAGAAATTTCCTTGGGTCTTGTGTCGGTAGTCATGATGGCTTGAGCGGCAAGGTCTCCCTTGGCACCGAGTCCGTCAATTAAATCCGGAAGAACGTCAATGATGGGAGTAGGGTCGAGGCGTTGTCCGATGACACCCGTAGAGGCGACCACCACGTCGTCGGCGGAAATCTGAAGAACGTCCGCCAGAGCGTCACAGGTCTTCTGCGCCACTTCCATGCCGTCGGCGTTACAGGTGTTGGCGTTTCCGCTGTTGCAGATAATTGCCCGAGCGATTCCGTCTTTCAAATGCTCTTTCGTCACGGTATTGGGTGCGCCCGTCACCAAGTTTTTGGTATAAACGGCGGCGGCGCTGGCAGGAACGTCGCTGACGATTAACGCCAAATCCCGTTTGGTTTTATTTTTCCGAATTCCGCAATACATACCGTTGGCACGGAATCCCTTTGCGGCACAAACGCCGCCGACAATCTGTTTCATAAAAACTCCTATTCTACCGTTAATCCTTGGGTTGCGGGAAGACCAAACCGCAGATTCATACATTCAATGGCGGCGCCGCTGGCACCTTTGCCTAAATTATCGTAACGAGCCACCAACAAGATGCGGTCGTCGTTTCCTTCCACGGAAATTTCCATACCGTCAAAACCGGACAACTTGGACGCGGACAAAAATCCTTCTTCCGAAGAATTTTCCACAAACTTCACCATGGAGGTGACGTACTTTTCTCCGTAAATCTTCTTAATCTCCGAGACGGACGCTCGAACCTGAGAGGCGAACAAAGGAACGGTCACTTCCATTCCGCTGTAAAAATCCGCCACGATGGGAGAAAACAGAGGCGCGGTTTTCAATCCCGTCACCGCCGTCATTTCTTTGAGATGCTTGTGGGTCTGCCCCAAAGCGTACTGCCGCGGTGCGCCCAACAAGGGGTCGCGGGCGGGGTCTTGGTACTGCTCAATCATCTTTTTTCCGCCACCGCTGTATCCTGTCAGAGAAAAAAAGGCAATCTTTTCTTCCGCGGAAAGAACACCTGCCTCAATCAAAGGATAAATCAAAGCAATAAATCCGCTGGCGTGACAGCCGGGCACGGCAATGCGGTTGGAAGAGCGTACCTTTTCCAAATATTGGGGAGAAAGTTCGGGAAATCCATAAACAAAACGCGGGTCGGTGCGATGCGCCGTAGAGGTATCCAACAGGGTAACGTTGGGATTTTCCACCATGGAGACGGCCTCGATTGCCGCCGGGTCGGGAAGACACAAAAACGCCGCGTCACAGGAATTTAACGCTTCTTTTCGGGCAGCAGGGTCTTTTCGCACCTCTTCCGGTAAGGTAATTACCGTAATATCGTCCCGCTCCTGTAAGCGCTCTCGAATCCGAAGCCCCGTAGTTCCGGCACTTCCGTCAATAAATACCCGTTTCATGGGTTTTTCCGCCTTTCACGTAAAAATATGAATAATTATACCACACTTTTGAATATTTTGCAAGAGCAATAAGGATAATTTCACATAAATTTCATAGTTAATTGCAGTGGAAATGAAATTTGCATAAATCTTATAAAATATTCATAAATCGTGCAACCTTATTCATTTTTCTGCATAAAAAGAGATGCCCTTGACAGGGCATCATAAAGATATGGTTCGTTGGGTTAAAAGCTCTGCGTCTTTCGGGTCGTGGGAGACCAAGAGAAGGGTCTTGTTTGCACAAGCCTCAGCGACCAAAGCGCGCACCGCGTCTTTCCGTTCGGAATCCAAAGCGGTAAAAGGCTCGTCGAGAAAAACGACGGGACGGTCTGCCAACAACGTCCTCGCCAAAGCAACCCTCTGCTTCATTCCCCCGGACAATTCGTCGGGACGCTTTTCCAAAGCATCGGAAAGACCGAGTTTACCAAGCAATTCCAAGGCTTTTTCTCTCACGGCTTCCGGGTCGGAATGAAGACAAGTGACGTTTTCCAACGCCGTCAGCTGAGGAAAGAGGCGCGGCTCCTGAAACAAATAGGAAACCTTGCCGGGCGTAATTCCCGAAATTGTGCCCTTGTCTGCAGATTCCAAACCGCACAAGATTCGCAAAAGGGTCGTTTTTCCCGCACCGGAAGGTGCCGCGAGAAAGACGTGCTCGCCCTCGGCAAGGACAAAGGAAAGGTTTTCAAACAGCCGATTCTTTCCGTATGCCTTGGAAAGATTTTTCACTTCAATCATGCCTCTGCCCCCGTTTCAAAAAATATTTCAGAATTTGCTCCAACACGAGACTCAAAAGAACCACTACCAACGTCCACGCAAAGACTTCCGCAGACTCCAAATAGACCCGAGCATCGTAGACCATCTTTCCGATGGAGGCTTTGGGCGTACATAAGACCTCGGCGGCAATGCCCGCCTTCCACGCCAACCCCAAAGACGTCATCACGCCGGCAGAGAAATACGGCATACAGTGCGGCATATACAAAATCTTCATCTTGCGCGAAAAAGACACCCCGTAAAGATCGCAGACCTCTTTCAAACCACGGTCAACGGTTTTCAATCCTTCGGAAACGTTTGCCCAAACAATGGGAAGCACCATCAAAAACACGATAAAGGGCGGCACCGTCTCCCGACCCAAGAACAAAAGGGTCAACATGATAAAAGACGCCACGGGCGTTGCCCGAACCACCGTCAAAAGAGGG
>JAZSJP010000017.1:0-2237 GCA_045534395.1 Eubacteriales bacterium
AAGACGGAAGGAAGGAACAAACTTGTTCTTCGGAAAAATCTTCTCCGAAACGGCTGAGACAGGTGTATCCGATGGCTCGGTAGAGAGCGCCGGTATCCAAATAAAGGATTCCCATCATCTTGGAGATGGTTTTTGCAAGACTGCTTTTCCCCGATCCGCTGGGACCGTCGACGGCAATATTGATCATAAAACACCTCCGTATATTTCTCAGCGGAGATCCGCCAAGGCAAGTCCGGCAACGTAGCCGGTAGAAAAGGCAATTTGAAGATTAAACCCTCCGGTGTAGGCATCAACGTCTAATACTTCTCCACAAAAATAGAGATCGGAACAGATCTTGGACGCCATGGTTCGGGGATCTACTTGAGAAACCGAAACTCCGCCGGCAGTAACGATGGCTTCCGCCAAAGGGCGAGGAGTTTTTGCCGTAAGGGTTAATTCTTTCAGGTTGCGAAGAATTACGCTTCTTTGCTCTTTTGTCAGAGCGTGAACTTTATCCGTGGGATTCAGACCACACAGGGAAAGAAAAGGTAAAATCAGTTTGGAAGGGAGAAGGTCGTCAAAGGCGTTGGCAAGATTTTTCAGACGATACTTTTCAAAGTCTCCAAGCAACCGTTTATCCAACTGAACTTCCGTTAAAGCGGGCTTTAAATCAAAAATCAATTTCATACCCGGCTGAAGAACCGTGCTTGCCGTAAGGATCATGGGACCCGTTACACCGAAATGAGAAAACATCATCTCTCCGAAATCGGCAAAGAGCGTCTTTCCTCCCGATTCCACACGCAGTGCGGTGTTCTTCAGGAACAGCCCTTGCAGAGAGGCACAAAAAGCAGACTCTTCCATTTCCCACCCCACAAGAGAGGGGCGAGGAGAAACGATGGAATGACCGCACTCTTCGACAAGGCGATATCCGTTTCCGTCCGACCCGGTTACGGGATAAGAGGCTCCGCCGCAAGCAACGCAGACTTTATCACAAGAAAGAACCGTTCCGTCGGAAAGTAAAACGCCGGAAACAGAACCGTCTTTCAGAAGGATTTTACGGACGTAACCCTTTTGAAGGATCACGCCGCAGCCGGTACAGTACCGTTGCAGAGCGTTTACCACGTCTGCCGCTTTGTCGCTCACGGGAAAAACCCGATTTCCCCGCTCGGTCTTCATGGGAACACCGAGGGATTCAAAGAAAGTGACGGTATCTTCCGTAGAAAAGGAAGACAATGCACTGTAAAGAAAGCGTGGATTGTGAACGACGTTTTTCAGAAACTCTTCCAGAGAACAGGCGTTGGTAACGTTGCATCTGCCTTTTCCGGTAATCCCCAACTTGCGACCGCAACGGTCGTTGCGTTCTATGAGAATCACCTCTGCCCCGTTCAGAGCGGCAGTAGCGGCACACATCATGCCGGAGGCTCCGGCACCGATAACGATGGTCTTCACGTTAAATCACCCGTATCATATATTTTATCATATATTTATTAAAATAGCAATACTTTTCAGAAATGTTCCGACTTTTGAAACAGAAAAACCACAAACGGGGAAAGAAACGGTATCTTTCCCCGCAATGGATTAAAGCTTCGAGTACACGTCTTCTACGTTTGCCAACTGACGGGCAAGGGTTTCCCGCTTTGCGCGTTCGTCGTTTACAACCTTTTCGGGAGCCTTATTGACGAAGCCGGGGTTGTTCAATTTTGCATCAATGCGAGAAATGTCTGCAAGAAGTTTTTCCTTCTCTTTTTCCAGGCGAGCCTTTTCCTTTTCCACGTCTACCAATTCACCCAAAGGAATGAAGACCTTTGCGTCAGACGTAACCACCGTAGCGGCATTGACGTCACCGGAAAGGGGTTCAAAGGAGATGTCCGATGCAGCGGCAAGGCGCTTCAGGTATTCCGTTCCGGAGCGGTAGGTGTCGGGATGCTCTGTAACTAAATAAAGGTTGGTCTTGCGGGAAAAGGGAACGCCCATTTTTTGGCGTAATTGACGGACTTGTTTGATCAGATCCATCAAATATCCCATTTGTTCCGCTTCCACAGGGAATTCCAAAGCCGCGGAATAAGCGGGATATTCCTGCATCATCAAAATGTCGCCCATGCCCTTGATATGGGGAACGGAAGCGTAAAGTTCTTCGGTAATAAAGGGCATAAAAGGATGGAGCAATTCCAAGGTACGAACCAAAACGTAACCAATGGTATTTTGAGCGGAAGCACGGGTGGATTCATTGGTATTGGTTTCAAAGAGGCGAGGTTTGA
>JAZSJP010000045.1:0-6588 GCA_045534395.1 Eubacteriales bacterium
ATATCTGGAATAATTATATCATAAAAATTTGAACATTTCAACCGTTTCGCTGGTTCGAATCTGTCTACAGACCTGAAATGATGCGCGAGCAAAGCTCCGCGCGGAAATGCATCTACAAAATTTCAAAAAACTTTAGAGACGAAACCGAGCGAGCGGTCTAATTCCGTTTGCGCGAAGCGCAACTTCATTGGGCGCAAGCCCACATCATTGCGAAGCACATCATTTGCAACTTGTTGCAACATCGTTCATTTGTGCGTGTCTGCGACAATGAAGTTCTCGCTTCGCTCGAAACGATGTTGTCCTTCGGGCAAATGATGTTGTGCCTGCGGCACAAATGAAAAATCCGAAAGCAGAGCTTTCGGATTTTTGTGTTGTGTGTCCGATTTAGATGCAAAGCCGTGTGTGGCTGATTTAGATGCACCTTGATTTTGCAGAGGGTAAACTAACCCCTTGGCGATGATGGGAGTTGCACTTAACCGCTGTCTTCCGGGGCGCAACGCCATGCTTGCAAACGAAGCCCATGCAATTATTCAAAATGGAATAGATAGTCATTATAGGTAAAATACTCGTTTGTTTGCTCTTGATAGTTTTCACAAATGTTGGTACAATCACGAGAACGGTTCGCTCTTTCGAATTCATCTTCAGTATAGAAAAACAAATCACTTTTCTGAGTGATTACCACATCTTTTGTGCAAAAAAGTTCTCCGGGCACATTTCCAACAGGACACATATTCCCGTGACGGCAAGTCAAGCAACATTGTATTTTGACATCTTCCGGCAACTTCTTTTGAAGCTCCGCAAATGCATCTGTCCAAAGATAATCCTTGCCATATCCCCAAAATTCTTTTGCACCATATTTGATACCTACAGAAACAGATGGTCCTTCTGCTTTGTCGCCACCATAGGAATATACATCTTCATCGTGGCAAATAATGTGCACATCAAGTTCGCATTTCTCACTTGGGGTTGATAGGGTGATGGTTTTTTTATACTGTCTATGTAATTCATACCATGCCTTTTGGCAATAATCATCCCATTCTATCTCTACATCAGAAAAGACGAACCGAACAGAAAAATAAGGATCAATTCCAATCGCACCAAGTTCGTAGATGTCATTTACCAAAACAATACCCATAACCGTGATTGAGTTTCTCAATTCATTTTCAAACATACAGCGAGCTACCATGTCTGTATGAACAATGAGAGGATCATCCGTATAAGTTTTCCCGTTTTCGTCAGTTTTCCAAGTGCGACTTGGCTCAAATTCCTTTATTTGAACTCCACGAAAAGTAATACGAGCTTCAGATATTTCCATATCTGCATCCGCATTGTTTGGTGCGGCATCTTTATGAACGTTCAAATATTTAGCGGAAACAATCAAACGAGTATCATCCCAAGAGATAAGGGATAGTTCCGCATCGTGAAACTCAAAATCTTGAAGTCGATTGGTTGAAGAATAGTGCATACCCGTACTCCTTTCGTCGTTATATTTTTATTATAGCACAATTTTATAAACATGTCAACCGTTTCGCCGGTTCGAATCGGACCACGATTTTGGTACCGTGGAGGAAAATATAACTGAAAAAAAGCACTTGCTTACGCAAGTGCTTTTTGCTGGCAGGGATAGCAGGACTCGAACCTACGAATGCCAGAGTCAAAGTCTGGTGCCTTACCGACTTGGCTATATCCCTAAATACATCCTTGATATTATAACACGGGGACGGGAGATTGTCAAGGGTGTTTACAAAAAGTTTTAAAAAACAGGAGATTTTTTACGGGAATGAATTTCAGAAAAAGTGAAAAACTGATTTTGGGAAGGTGATTTTTTATGAAAGATAAATTCAATAAACATTATCCCTCGGAAAATGCGTTTTTAACCAATCCCATCGTTTCAACGACAGAAACCACGGGGTGTGCTTTGCACATTGAAAAAAGAGACGGAATCACCGTCAGCAAGAGCGCTCCCTGCAAGGGAACCAAACTTCCGGGAAAAGATCCGGAAGAAATTCCGAAACATTAACCCGTTGAAATCAAAACGCACCGCAAATGCGGTGCGTTTTGATTCTTTTGAGTATTGTTATTTCTGAGCCTTGAGCCATTCTTTGCGGCGGCGGGCGGAATCCCGTTTGGGCTTGGTAAACCAGAAAATAACGAGACAGAAGCCGACGAGAATTGCAACGAACATGATCAATAATCCGAGAGAAATATCGTTGGACTTAAACTGAGACCACATAGTCAGAACGGCGTCGTTGCGGTCTCCGAAATCTCGCATGATAAAGCAGCGGTCGACCACTTCTTTTTCGGGATATTGGGCGGAAAATTGACGTCCCAGCTCAGCAGTTTTCACGAGGATCTTTCCGTCTTCGGAGAGGTAATCCTCGGAAAGAGTTCCTTCGAAGTAGTAGGTCAAATCGACGGTATACTCTCCTTCTTCGTCCCCATACCAATCTTGAACCAGATCAAAGATCTCGTCTCCGGCAATGACGCTGGTATAACCGATAAATTCCATATTGCGGGCGGCAACGGTGGGGGTACAAAGGTAATTGACGAAGTCTTGAGCCAGCTCGGTATTTGCACCCTTTGGCATGACCCAACCGTCAAACCAAACGGAGCCACCGTCCTCGGGAACAGAGAAGCTCAGAAGAACACCGTCTTCTTCCTCGGCAAGATCCATGGAATACACAGCATCTCCGCTCCAGGCTTGGTTAATATCAATTTTACCCGAAACGATATCACTTTTACCGCTGTCCACTTCCAAGCCGTAAATATTGCTCTTCATGGACTTCAGAGCGGCACCTGCGGCGGAAATGGTGGCATCATCGGTACGGTTCATCAAATCGCCCAAAGCGGTACGATACTCCTGAAGGGTCACGCTTCCGCTTTCATAACGCAGATTCCAATCCCGAATTTCTTCCAAATAAGCAGAGACCACGGCTGGGATGTAGGCGTCACGGACGGAATCCTTGATGGTAATGCGGTTTTTATAATCGGTATTCCAAAGAATTTCCCAAGATTTGGTATCTTCTTCGGCGACGGCTTCAGGATTGTAAATAATCCCAACCGTACCCCACATATAGCCTACGGAATAGGCATCAAAGTTGTTTTCTTCAAAAACTTGCTTAATGTAGGGGGAAGCGTATTTGACGTAATTCTCCAACTTGGAATAATCGAATTTTTCCAAAGCAATGTTGTCGTCGGTTCCCTGTTCGGTGGCGGCGATCATTTTTTGGATCACGTAATCCGAAGGACAAACAAGGTCGTATTGGGATTTCCCCGTTTTCAGAGTGTTGAGCATGGTCTCGTTGGTTTCAAAGGTGTCGTATTGGACGTTTACCTTGATTCCGGTGCGGGCGTAGTAATCCGCCGCCCAATCTTCCATGACGGAAGGAACCACCTGAGTACCGTTTTCGTCGGTACCGTCGTCAATATAGTCCTGCCAATTATAGACCCGAAGAGTAATCTCCTCGGCAGAGACGGACAGACCGGTAACGGAAAGCAAAGACAAAAGCAAACAGAAAAACAGGGTCATTGATAAGATTTTTTTCATCTCTTGCCTCCTTCTTCCTTACTTTTTCCCTTGCGGATATTGATCACCACAAGAAGAAGCAGAGCAAACACAAATATAAGGGTGGTAAGCGCCCGCAACGTGGGGGGCAAGGTTCCCTTTTTGCTCGTAACACCGTAAACGTAGGTTGAAAGGGTGGTAAAAGACGTATCCCGCGTAAAGGCGGTGATAATATAATCGTCCAAAGACAACGTCACCGACAGAAGAAATCCGCTGAAGATTCCCGGCATAATCTCGGGGAGTACGATTTTGCGCAACGCCTGAGAAGGCTTCGAACCGAGATCGAGAGCCGCTTCGTAAATATTGGGATCCATCTGCTGCAGTTTCGGATTGATGCTCAAAACCACAAAGGGAAGGGTCAAAACCACGTGTCCGATCAAGAGGGTGATGAAATTAAACCGAACTCCGAAATACACGAAAAGAACCGTCAGGGAAAGGGCGGTGACGATCTCCGCGTTCATAATGGGAATCTGAGAAACACCTTCCAAGGCGGATTTCATCTTTTTCCCACTATAATGGATTCCGATGGCGCCGGCAGTTCCCAAAACGGTGGAAACGGCGGCGGAAGCCAGGGCGACGATAACCGTATTGATGACGGCGGTAACGATCTCGGAATTCTTAAACAGGTCGGGATACAATTCCAGAGAAAATCCCGTCCAAGAACCGATAACCTTGGCTTCGGTGAAGGAAAATACCATTAAAACCAAGATGGGTGCATACATTAAAAGAAGCATAATGCCTACGTAGAGGCGGGCGAGAATACGAGTAGATCTTTTCACAGCATCGTACCTCTGACATCGTCTTCTTTCTGTACGTTCTTGGTGGAGAACATACCCACGGCAATCAAAAGCAACATGACGACTGCCACGATACTGCCCATGTGCCACAGTCCTTGGTCAAAATACAACTGAATACTGTTGCCGATCAAAGATAATTTCCGCTCGCCCATAACGTCGCTGATGACGTAGGAAGACATGGTGGGCATAAACACCATGGTAGCCGCCGAAACGATGCCGGGAGCCGTCATGGGAAGAATGACCTTAACAAACGTCTGCAAGGGACGGGCACCCAAATCGGAAGAAGCTTCGATCTGACTGTAATCCAACTTCGTCATGGTGGTGTACAACGGAAGGATTACAAAGGGCAGATAGTTATAGATCATACCGATCATGGTACAAAGATAGGGGTGTTCGCCGCCGTTGAGACCGACCCAATAGAGAAGGTCGCGGGTAGCAGCAGTACGCAACACAAAGTTGATCCACATGGGCATAACAAACAAAAGAACGATCGCCGTAGGCATTTTCATTTCCCGATGGGCGAGAAAATATGCTACGGGATAGCCGATGACAAGGCAAAGAACCGTGTTTGCCGCTCCGATGATAAAAGACACAAGAATGGTATTGATATTCGATGCGCTTCCAAAAAAGGACGCTAAATTCTGCAAGGTGAAGTTTCCGTCGTTATCGGTAAAGGCGTAGCCCAAAATCAAAACCAAGGGAATGACCACAAACAGAATCATAAAAACGCCGTAAGGAAAGGCAAGCCATTTGCGGGTAAACTTAATTTTTGACATACTTCGACGCCTCCCCACGCAACTTGAGGCGAATTTTATCCGCGGGGATAAGAACCGAAACGCGGTCGTCCTCGTTCCAGGTATATTCCGTATCCACCACAAAGTCCTCGTCGTCTTCCGTGCGGATAATGACCTGATAGTGGTTGCCCAAATAGATCATAGATACGATCTTTCCGCAGACCACGCCGCCGTCTTCATTGTCGACGATTTCGATATCGGTAAAGGCGACGTCGGCAAAAACGTCGGCGTCTTTAAAGTCGTACTTCTTTCCGTCGGGAGAAATGACGTAGCCCTCGTCGTCCAATTCTGATCCGGGGATCAGTTGCGTCACGTCGCAATCAAAGGCTCCGCCGGCAATAATGACGCGGTTGTCGTTGTCGATATAAGCGTCATCATAAACGTTGGACAAAAGATCCTTTTTCATGATATGGATTAAATCAGGCGCGATGTTGACACCAACAGGAATTCCAATTTCCATATTTTTGGTAGACTGAATGGTAACTTCGTTACGGCCAACCATCATGGTGTATTCATAGTGAATTCCCTTAAAGATCTTTTCGGTCAGTTTGCCGTCGATCATGCCCTTTCCGGGTTCCGCAAATTTAATGTCTTCGGGACGAACCACAACGTTGACCTTTTCGTTGGCGGGGAAATCGTCCACACAATCGAAAATATGGTTCAAGAAGCGAACCTTACGATTGCCCATATAGGTACCCTCGTAAAGGTTGCTCTCCCCGATAAAGTCGGCAACGAAGGCGTTTTTCGGCTCGTTGTAAATATCTTCGGGGGTGCCGATCTGCTGAATGCAGCCGTCCTTCATGACGACGATGGTATCAGACATGGTAAGGGCTTCTTCCTGATCATGTGTGACATAAATAAATGTGATACCCAGCTCATTTTTTAAGCGAATCAGTTCATATTGCATGTCCTGACGAAGTTTTAAATCCAAAGCCCCTAATGGTTCGTCAAGAAGAAGAACCTTGGGCTCATTCACGATAGCTCTTGCGATAGCGATACGCTGCTGTTGTCCGCCACTTAAAGAATCGGGCATTCTGTTCTCATAGCCATCCAAATTAACTAGTTTTAATGCATATTTGATTTTATCATCAATATATGATTTGGTTTTATTCTTGATTTTTAGGCCAAATGCAATATTTTCAGCAATGGTCATATGTGTAAAAAGCGCATATTTTTGAAATACGGTATTTAACTGTCTTTTATTGGGAGGCAACTTGGTAATGTCTGCATCATCAAAGATGACTTTTCCGCTATCTGGAGTTTCAAAACCACCTAAAATACGCAACGTAGTAGTTTTTCCGCAACCACTTGGACCAAGTAAAGTTAAAAATTCGTTTTCCCTGATATAGAGATTTAAATCGTCCAAAATCATTTGGCCGTCAAAGGATTTGCTAATGTTTTGTAAATCAATTAATTTCTTATTCATGGAAAA
>JAZSJP010000028.1:0-10553 GCA_045534395.1 Eubacteriales bacterium
ATGGAAAATTTGGATCGGATCTTTCGGGAATGCGGATTTCACTGCAATATGAAAGGGGCTCCTTTGTTAAAAGAAGCCCTTTACATGATGTATTTTAATCCGGATCTCCATAAAAGAGGCGGCGGAAAGAAAATTATTGACCGCTTAGCCGAGAAATACGGTTATTCGCCCCGCGTTGTGGAACGCTCCATGATTCGGTTTTTGGAAAGTTCGTGGTCTTATCAGACGGAACAACGCCTTCGGGAAGAGTTGAAAATTCACGAGAGCCATTCTCTGACTCCCTTATGCTTTAAGCATTTTACCGAAATTTTCAATACGTATTACACCCTGAAATACAAGGATCCCGCAAAAATTCTTTCCCGATCCAAAAAGTCTTAGCAGATCTCCTTCAATTTTTCTTTGAGGTTGCTTAAAATCTTCTTTTCCAGCCGAGATATGTACGACTGTGAAATGCCAAGAAGATCGGCGACCTCTTTTTGCGTATAGGTTCTTCCGCCGGAGAATCCGTAACGCAATTCGATGATTTTTCGCGACCGCGCCGAAAGGCGGCTGACTTCTGATTTCAGCAAAGCGGCCTCGTCTTCCCTTTCAATTTCTTTTCCGACCTCGTCGCCGCCCGAATCCAGAACGTCGCAGAGCAACAACTCGTTGCCGTCCCAATCAATGTTCAGGGGTTCCTCGATGGAAATTTCGTTTCGAAGATTTCCCGTTTTGCGAAGATACATAAGAATTTCGTTTTCGATACACCGAGAAGCGTAGGTTGCCAGCTTAATATTTTTTCCGGGACAGTACGTATTAACCGCTTTTATCAAGCCAATGGTCCCGATAGAAATAAGATCTTCAATGGAACACGACAGGGTGGAAATCTCAAATTTGCGGGCAATATATACCACCAAACGGAGATTGTGCTCAATAAGGGTATCTCGGGCGGAAGAATCTCCGGCGATAAGCCGTGAAACTTGCTCTTGTTCTTCCTCAAAAGAAAGAGGGGCCGGCAAAACGTCGCTTCCGTTGATATAAAAAACGAAGTTTTCTTTTCCCGAATTTCCTTTAATTATCTGTAGAATATTTTTCAAAAGCAATTGAAAGTTCATATCTGTTCTCCTATTATTTAATACCGATGATTGCGGAAAAACGTCCCCGCGTTTCCAATTTTTGTTCCGTTACCGCAATGACGGCTCGAAAAACTTCCCCATTGACGGTTAATCGGTCGGGAAGAAAGCCGGACAACATTTGCCCGGGGCCGGAAACCGAGCGATAGGGAATCACTCGGGCGCGGGGTCCGAACTTAGAGGCAAATTCATAGGTTAGAGGCGTGGGAAAATCGTCACCGAAAAATCTTTTTAGCACATTGAATTCCAAGATAACGACAGGAAACCCCGACACCGGATCGGACAAAAAATTCCCCGTATCCTCAAAAGCACGAAAAGATAAAATCTGTCCATCTACGGTAAGACAACATTCACAGTAAGTTTTTCCTTTTTTCTTTTTGCGTACCGACACAAAAACCATACCGAAACCAAAAGACAAAAGGGCGGAAATGCAGGTCTTAAAAAAAGAAAGAAAGAAATAAACTCCTTCGTCAAAAGACCGAAAAACCGGACAAAAAAGCAAAGCGCACACCAACAGAAATAAGGCAAGATATCCAAGGAATACCCCCAATCCGGTCAGAAGATTCAAACAAATTCCGACAATGGATTTCCCCCGCAAAATCAGGACAAAACAGACAATCCCGCCGAAAATAAGAGGCGATGTCGGAATCTTCGGAATAAGAAACAGGGCGGAAGAAATGCCTGCTCCGACAGAACTCAAAAGAATCTGCCACCACGGGCGACGAATCTCCAAAAAAGAAAGCGTCAACAGAAGGACAGCACCATGAAAAAAAGTTCCCAAGATAAATGCAAGATCCGGATAGACGGTCATTTCGTTTCCCCCTATCCCATTATACCGCAAGGGAGAAAGATATTTTGTCAAAGGAACGAATTCCAAGAAAAAAGAAATTCGACGCAAAAACAAAAAATCCCCGAAAACAGTGTTTTCGGGGATTTTCGTGCGTATACTTATTTTGCGTATTCGATAGCGCGGTTTTCACGAATAACGTGAACTTTGATCTGACCGGGATATTCCAATTCGCTTTCAATGCGCTTGGCAATGTCGCGGGCAAGAATAACCATATCGTCGTCGTTGATATCCTCGGGACGAACCATGACGCGGATCTCGCGTCCCGCCTGAATGGCGTAGGTACGTTCAACGCCCTTAAAGTCGTTGGCGAGGGATTCCAATTTTTCGAGACGTTTGATATAGTTTTCAATATCCTCACGGCGAGCACCGGGACGGGCGGCGGAAATTGCGTCGGCTGCCTGCACGATGGCGGCAAGGACGGTTTTGGCTTCTACGTCGCCGTGATGGGCTTCGATGGCGTGAACGATATTTTCATGTTCTTTGTACTTGCGGGCAAGGTCGACGCCGATGGAAATATGAGATCCTTCGGTTTCCTGATCCACGGACTTACCGATATCGTGCAACAATCCGGCACGTTTGGCGGCGTTGATATCAACCTTCAGTTCTCCTGCAAGGATTCCCGAAAGGTGGGCAACCTCAATGGAGTGATTCAGAACGTTTTGTCCGAAGGAAGTACGGTAATGGAGACGCCCCAGAAGACGAATCAATTCGGGATGAATTCCGTGAACGTTGGTTTCAAAAATGGCGCGTTCGCCTTCTTTTTTGATGACCTGATCCACTTCCTTACGCGCCTTTTCCACCATATCACCGACGCGGGTGGGGTGAATGCGGCCGTCCTGGATCAAACGTTCCAGAGCAATACGGGCGATTTCCCGACGAACCATATCAAAGCTGGAAAGGACGATGGTTTCGGGAGTATCGTCAATGATCAGATCGACGCCGGTCAGATTTTCCAAGGTACGAATGTTGCGTCCCTCACGACCGATGATACGACCTTTCATTTCGTCGTTGGGCAGGGTTACGGAAGATACGGTGGTTTCGGCAACGTGATCGGCGGCGCACTTCTGAATGGCGCGGGAGATCAATTCCCGAGCGCGAACCTCGGCTTCATCCTTGGTGCGGGCTTCCATATCTTTAATCATTGCGGCGGATTCGTGCTTCAGATCGTTCTGAAGACTTTCCAGCAAATACGCACGCGCCTGGTCGGCAGTCATGGAAGAGATCTGTTCCAGCATTTTCCGCTGTTGCTCGATCACTTCTTTCTGTTCGATCTCCAGGGCTTCGACCTTTTTCATCTGACGGTCGAGATTTTCTTCTTTGGTAACGAAAGAAGTCTCGCGCTTATCCAACATTTCTTCTTTTTGAATCAAGCGCTTTTCCATCTTTTGCAATTCGCCGCGGCGGTCACGGATCTCCCGTTCTGCCTCGGCACGGTTGCGATGGATTTCTTCTTTTGCTTCCAATAAAGATTCTTTGGATTTGGTTTCTGCGGTCTTAATTGCATCGTTGACGATATTGCGGGCCTTTTCTTCGGCGGAGCCAATGGCGGCTTCCCCGATCTTTTTGCGGTATGCCATACCGACGAGGAACCCGATAATAACGGCTATTACAACAGCAACGACCGCGATGATGATTTCTGTAGGACTCATAGAAATCAACCTCCTAACGGTGTTTTGTCTGTATTTGAAAATTCGGAGAATTTAACATATACATATTTATAATATAATATTTTTTATGTTTTGTCAATAATTTTAAAAATAAAATCGAACTTTTGTCACAATTAAACGCTGATAACAAATTACAGAAAGGAAAAAAAGTCTTGCATTTCTTTGAAAAGTATGCTATAATATATGAGAACACAAAACACATCGCACATAAGAACGGAGGCACGTATGAAACGAGGGAAGCAACCGTCGGCAACGGAATTCTTGCGGGAAAAGAAAATTGATCTGATCTTTGCGGGAATCGCATTGTTCTTTTTGATTCTGACCGTGATTTTGCTGGTACAATATACGGGATTGCGGAATCAAAACCGAGCCCGTCCCGAAGAATACGGAACGGTGATGCAGGAATTAAACGACGTTAAGACACAGAAAAACGATCTGGAATCCAAGATCGACGCACTGACGCGGGAACTGAACGAATTAAACCGAAAGATCTCTGCCTTGGGCGGGAATTGAGGTGGCGGAATGAGATTTACAAGCGTTTTTATCACCTTTGTCGCCGCATTGGCGTCTCTCCTGCTGATCTTCGGCTGTTATAAAGAAAAAACTGCCATCGAAAACATCGGCGGATTTGAAGACGTTGTTCAAAAGACGGAAGATTACCGTAACAGCATTACGGAACTTCAAACGCAACTGCAAAATCTGACGACGCAAAAAGCGGAAGCGGAAAGCAAATTGACACAGTTGGAAAGCCGTGAAAATTATAAAACCACGCCCACGGCATTTTTGACCTTTGACGGTGGTTTTTCGCAAAACACGGTAGACGTTATCGAGACCTTGGATGAAAATCAGTTAAAGGGAACCTTTTTTGCGGTAGGAACCAATTTAAAATCCAGCGACACGTTGCGTGCCGCCTTAAAATCCGCATGGGAATCAGGGCATAAAATCGGACTTCGCTCTTATTCCGATGACCTGAAGAAGATCTATTCCAGCGAAGAAGCTTACTTTAACGACCTGTACGCCTGCAGAGACATGGTTAAGGAAATCACGGGAGAAGCGCCGGTTTTGGTGCGCATGCCCGGGGGTACGGCAACGGCGGAAATCTTGTTTGAACGCTATACCGGAAGCAAGAACATATTCCCCAAGGTCTTGGCGCGGTTGGAAGCGGAAGGATTTATGGTAAACGATTGGACGGTAGACTCGAAAAACGCCACGGAAAGCGACGTTGACACCATTGTATCCACCACCCTTAAAGGATCCTCCAAAACCTTAAAATCGACCTATAAAACCTGCGTAGTTCTCTTTACCGACAACAAGCGGGCGAACACTTCCCTTTCGAGAATTATTTCCGGACTGAAGGAGCAAGGATACACCTTTGCCACCCTCCCCACCGGAATTTGCATCACACGGCAGAGATAGGAGTTTACATATGTATAAACCGGAAGCAATGGAAGAAAATAAGAAAGTATTTTTGAATCTTCTCAAATCGGTAAACCGCAAAGGGATTGACGCTTTGGCGGAGTATTTGGAGACAAAAACCGATTTTTACACAGCACCGGCGTCAACCAAATATCACAACAACTGTTTGGGAGGGTTGCTTGCCCATACGTTGAACGTGTACGAAAGCTTCAAGCAGTTGTTGGAACTTCGGGGCGTTGAAATGGCGGAAGAGAGCGTTATTCTCGTTGCGCTGCTTCACGATATTTGTAAGTGCAACTACTACGTTTTGGAGCAAAGAAATCGTAAGATTAACGGAAAATGGGAACAGGTGGACGTTTGGTCCAACACCAAGACCGTATCTCCCCCGCTCCCCCACTCCTACCGTTCCATTCGGATGCTTCAGTCTTTTGTACGCTTGACGCCTCAGGAAGAACTGTGCATTTATTATCACATGGGTCCCTACGGCGGGGAAGACTACGAATATCGTTCGTTGTTACAAAAGGTCAATACCGATTATCCCGAAACCCTTCTCTTTTACACCGCAGATTTGTTCTCAACCTACCTCGACGAAGAAACTTACGAATAAAAAAACGCCGCTTCACATTTTCGTTTCAAATATGTCACATTATCGCCATTGACAAACCGCGGAAAATGTAGTATAATATTCGAGCGCCGAAGATGAAGCGGCAAGCTATGGCGGAATAGCTCAGTTGGCTAGAGCATACGGTTCATACCCGTACGGTCGCCGGTTCAAATCCAGCTTCCGCTACCAAACGGCCCGTTGGTCAAGTGGTTAAGACACGGCCCTTTCCCGGCTGTAACAGGAGCTCGACCCTCCTACGGGTCACCAAAAAGACCGGTTTCATTGAAACCGGTCTTTTTTCATACAATTAAGACAATTATACAAAAGGAGAAAACAACCTATGAAATGTAAGGTTTGTAATGCAGAATTGCAAGAAGGTCAATCGTTTTGTTCTTATTGCGGGACGAAGATTGAATCGGAAGAACAAGTCGCAGAACCGGTTCAACAAGAACAGACCGTAATTTCCGAAGCCGTTACGGAAACGGAAACAACGCAACAACCCAAGCAGGAAAAAGATCCGGCGGATAAAAACGCCTTGATCGGCTTAATTTTGGGCATTTGCGCAAACGTTTGCTGCTGTATCGGACTTCCCGCCGGCATCGTGGGAATTATTTTCTCCGCAAAAGGACTGAATTCTAAAACAAGAAAAGGAATGGCAATCCCCGGATTGATTCTTTCCGTCGTTTCGCTACTCAACTTTTTTCCCTTCTGGCTTGGATTTATTCAAGGATTTAACGGAAACACGGAACTTTTTGATATATTTGAATTGATGATGTAAACTCAAAGCACAAAAGAGGTCTGCAATATTTTTGCAGACCTCTTTTTTTATTTGTTACCAACGGGACGTTTTCAACATTTGAGCAACTTTTCTTGGGTTGGATTTCAGAGGACTTCCTCCAAAGATACGGCATACGGTTCTCGGAGACGCAAGGGTTCATCTTCCGTGGGGTGCAAAAACAATCCTAAGTCCGATTCCGTCGGAGATACCGTGACCGTTTCTGCGGTATTTTCCGTGAAGATTTCGGCGGTTCCGTCAAGACGAATCGTGTCGGCATTATGTTCTGCTCTTTCCGGAATAATTTCGAAAATCGCATCGTTACAACGAACCTCTTTGACCCAAGGGCGGCTGATCCACAAAAGTCCAAAGCAAACCGTTACGGCAAGAGAAATTTGAAGCCACAGAGGACCGGAACACAAAGACACCAACAATCCGGCGGTACACCCCACGGAAAACCAGACCAACACGTAGCGGAGAAGAAACAATTCACAAAAAGCGAACAATGCGACAAGACACAACCAGGACAGAGAAGAATTTGCAATTAAAAGCTCCATACAACGCTCCTTTCACAAAATCTTATGCCTGTCCGGGAATTCGTATGCATGGTATAACGAATTTCAAGAACCTTGTCAATGGACACCTTTTTCGCATAAGATGAAGTGAGCCGTCGGCTACTGTCTAAAAAGAGGGATATTTATGAAAATGAAATGTATCGGAGTGCGTTCCGTTACCTACGCACAAAAGGCGCAAGACGTTCTGAAGCGTTACGGAATCAAAGCAGCTGCCGTAAAAAAGGCGGCGGGAAACACCGGTTGCGGCTGGTGTGTCCGCGTTGCCGCATCCCAATCCGAAACTGCATACTCCCTGTTAAAAAACAATGGCGTAAAGATCACGGGAGAATTTTATGATCTATTTTGATAACGCGGCGTCTTCCCACCCAAAGCCGGCAGAAGTGATCCGTGCAGTAACCCGTCAATTAAAGAAAAACGGAGCGAATCCGGGCAGAAGCGGACACGACATGGCAATGGCTGCTTCCAAAACCGTTTACACGGCACGTCAAACTCTGGCGAACTCCTTTGGCACAGAGCCGGAAACGGTTCTTTTTACTTCGAATACCACCGATGCCATCAATCGGGCGATCAAAGGAATTTTAAATCCGGGGGATCACGTAGTGATTTCTGATTTGGAGCACAATTCCGTACTACGCCCCTTAGTTGCTTTGCGGGACAAAGGTATGATTACCTTTGACTTGGCACCGGTGGGGAGGTCGGCAGACGAAACGGTAAAGGCGTTCCGAAAACGGTTTTGCACCAACACCAAGTTGGTATTTTGCACCCACGCGTCCAACGTTACCGGGGAGATTCTCCCCATTAAGCAAATCGGTGAGGCGTGCCGGAGCGCCGGAATCTTATTTGGGGTTGACGGCGCTCAGACGGCGGGAATTCTCCCCTATAATTTGCAGACCGATCCCATAGACCTGCTTTGTATTCCCGGACACAAGGGACTTTTGGGTCCACAAGGAACCGGTGCGTTGATTTTGGCGAACCCCTTGGATTTATCGCCTCTTCAAGAAGGGGGAACAGGCTCCGATTCTTTGTCGGATCGTCAACCCCTGACCTTTCCCGAAGGATATGAAAGCGGAACGCTGAACACACCGGGAATTGCGGGGTTGCAAGCGGGAGTATGCTATACCGACCGACACCGAAATGAAATTTGCAAACGAGAAGATAATTTGCGAAAACTTTTCGTGGAAGAAGTGTCCAAGATTTCCGGATACAAACTTTTGGGAGAAGGATCCGATTTTGTAGCAACGGTTTCTTTGGTTCACGAAAGAAGTCATTCGGAGATCTTAGCACAATGGTTAAACCGATGGGGGATCTGTACCCGAGGAGGATTTCATTGTTCCGCGCTGGCCCATCGTCGCCTAAAAACAGAGGCTTGCGGTTCCGTAAGAATCAGCTTCGGATACCGAAATACGGCGGAAGAAGTGTACGAATGTGTGAAAAGTTTGAAAAAATATCAAAATTATTCGGGATTGTATTGATTTTTCTTTAAATTATTGGTAGAATAGAATTAAATATAAGCATATTCGGCACAACAAACATTTACAATAACGCACGGGGCTTCGCGGCGCGTTGCCCCGAAAAAGAAAAGGAGTGGGTGCATTGTTGCAATTCTTTCAAAACATCGGAGAGTTCATCGTAACCACCGTAAAAAATTTTATATGGCAGGACGTATTGGATATCGCCATCGTTGCCGTAATTATCTACTACGTGCTAAAGTTCATTCGGGATACCCGAGCTGCCCAATTGATGAAAGGGATCCTTTTGATTGTGCTTCTGTTTCAGTTGGCGCAAGGGTTTGAACTGCAGGCAACCTCTTACATACTGAACAGCACCCTTGAATTCGGTATTCTTGCGGTACTCATCGTGTTTCAACCGGAATTGAGAACACTGTTGGAGCGTATCGGCCGCAGCGGAAACGGAAAGGCAATCCCCTTCTTTACCTCGGACAAGCATCAATCCAACACGGAAGTGTCGGAAAACATTACTAATATCGTAGACGCGGTCTCCAACATGTCCGCAACCAAGACCGGCGCCTTGATCGTAGTAGAGCGCACCACGAAGTTGGGAGAAGTGATCAATACGGGCACCAAGGTAGACGCCGCCGTAATTTCCGACGTAATTACGAATATCTTTTTCCCCAAAGCTCCCTTGCACGACGGTGCGATCATTATCCGCAACGGTCGTATCGTTGCCGCCGGGTGTTTTCTGCCCCTGACAACCCGTAGAATTGACAGCGATTTGGGAACGCGGCATCGGGCGGGGATCGGGGTCAGCGAAATTTCCGACGCCGTGGTCATTTTGGTTTCGGAAGAAACGGGTATTATTTCCGTTGCCATGGAAGGAAATTTGCAACGTCGACTCACCCCCGACGCTTTGGAAGTACTTTTGACAAAAGAATTGGGAACGGAAGAAAAGAAACACAAAGAACTCTTCTATTTCCTGAAAGGAAGGAGTAAAGAATGAATCGGAAACATTTGGGAACCTTTTTCAGCAATCTTTTACACAACAATAATTTCCTCAAAATTCTTTCTATCTTCCTGGCGTTGTTCGTTTGGATCTATATCCTTTATATCGTCAATCCCGTCAACGAAACGGTTTTTGACAAAGTTGAAGTCAACTTGGCTTACGAAGGTTCCGTACCCGATCGCAACGGATACATGTATTTGATGGCAGACCCGAATCTGACGGTAAACGTGACGGTATCGGGCTCTCGCTCGGAATTGATCCGTCTTTCCAAGGATCAGATCAAAGCAACGCTGAACATGGACTCCGTCATTTCGGAAGGTACGTATACGATCAACGTTTCTGTCTCTACGGGGAATCGAAATTTAACCGTAACTGAGGTATATCCTCAAAGTTTCACCATCGAATTTGCGGCAGAAGCCACCCGAGAGATTCCGGTTCAGATCCTGACGTCGGGAACGCTGCCCACCGGTTATGAAATCGGAGAGCAAACCGTTTCTCCTCAGACGATCACCGTCACAGGACCGAAAAAAACGGTGGAAACCATCAGCAAAGCTTACGCGACCGTGCCTTTAACAAACGCTAAAGAATCTGTCTCGGGCGCCTTTGACGTTGCGCTCATCAACGAAGCCGGAGAAAACGTAGACCGCAGATTTTTGACTCTTTCGGACGCTTCCGTGGAAGCTATGTTAAACGTGCATTACCGAAAGCCCCTTCCGACAGCCGTGGAGATCATCAATCCCCATGGTATCTTTAACGAAGAATCGCTCTTCTCCGTTTCCTTAAACGTGCCCGAAATCAAAGCAACGGGATCGGAAAAAACCCTGTCTCCCATGGACAAGCTGACGGTGGGCACCATTGACACGTCCAAAATCACAAAAAGCGGAACCGTTTCGTTGCAGGTACCCGCCATTGACGGCGTCACCTTTGACACTCAGGAAATCGTGGCAACGGTGACGTTGAACAAAAACCTTACCACAAAAACCTTAACCTTCAGCGCGACGGATATTACCTGCATCAACGCACCGTCGGGAAAGGTTGCGAAAATTGACGCAGGCTCCGTGTCTGTAAAGATTCGGGCGACCTCGGACACTCTT
>JAZSJP010000146.1:0-14478 GCA_045534395.1 Eubacteriales bacterium
GCAAACAGAGTGTCGTCGGAGCCTTTGCCCACGTTGACACCGGGATGGATCTTGGTGCCTCTCTGGCGAACGAGAATGTTTCCGGCGAGAACGAACTGACCGTCAGCACGTTTTACGCCGAGTCGTTTGGATTCGGAGTCACGACCGTTTTTAGTCGAGCCTACACCTTTCTTATGAGCCATTAGTATTGCACCTCCTGATTACGCGTTGACAGCGGTGATGACGACCTTGGAATAAGGTTGTCTGTGACCGATGCGTCTGCGGTAAGTTTTCTTAGCCTTGTACTTGAAGATACGGATCTTCTTGCCTTTGCCGTTCTTTTCCAAAGTGGCTTCGACGACGGCACCGTCGACGTAGGGAGTTCCGGTTTTGATCTCGCCGTTATCGGACACGAGCAGAACCTTGTCGAACTTTACTGTTTCACCGGCTTCAACGTTCAGCTTCTCGACGAACAAGACGTCGCCCACGGAAGCTTTGTACTGTTTTCCGCCTGTTTCAAACACTGCGTACATGTTTTTACCTCATTTTATTAAGACTCGCTATGAAGGTAGGACAGACGCCCTTTCGAACCTTTTCTATGCGGCGTTGACTATTATATCATAATTCCTTTGTGTTGTCAAGGGTAGCGGAAGAAAAAATATAATTTGTCGGTTTTTTTTCACATTTGAGGACGCGACCTTGTTTTTTCATGAAAAAATCCATGGAATCGACGGTCAAAAAAAGCGTATATTCTTCCAAAAAAAGGATATTATGGCAAATTATACCAAGGAAAATTCGCGGTTGCGGATAGAATTGAGGGGAATTTGATGACGAGTGTCGGATTCTGTCAATCACTTTTTCAGAATCATTCGACAGAATCCCCCTTGTTCAAGACTCCTCTTTTTGCTATAATTTGCTCGAAAAAACACACAACACAAGGAGAACACATATCATGGAAACTGAAAACAAAATCAAAATTCTGATTCTCGACAGTCAGACCGATTCCCGACTGCAATGTCAAAGCGTGCTGAAAACCTTTGGTTTTCGTATCGTAGGAAGCGTAGCGGACGTGGATGCCGCCTTGGAGATTCTGGCAATGCAGGCTCCCCACGTGGTTCTTTTCGACGTCATGCTGGAGCAGTCGGACGGACTTTCCTTTTTGCGCCGCGCCGCCCAGCTGGAATTACCTCACAAGGTGCGTTACATTTCCCTTTCCGCACTCTCCACAGTTTCGGTCATTCGTAATTTGGTGGCGTCCGGGGTGGACTATTTTATGGTCAAGCCGGTGGATTACGAAATTTTAAAGGAACGGATTCTTCAACTTTACATGGAAGATCAGACCCAAATTCTCGGGGATACGGCGGGAAAAGTCTTTAATTTCCCCATAAGTGCCGCCGATTTGGAAAAGCAAGTAACTTCTATTATATTAGAGGTAGGTATTCCCGCCCATGTAAAAGGTTATCAATACGTCCGTCGCGCGATTCTCATGGCAATTTCCGACCCCGACGTCATCAACGGTGTGACCAAAATTATTTATCCCACCATTGCCAAGGAATTCAAGACCACGTCGTCCCGAGTGGAGCGCGCCATTCGTCACGCCATTGAAGTTGCGTGGGATCGAGGAAACGTGGAGACTTTGACTTCTTTGTTCGGATATTCCGTCAGCGGAACTCGAGACAAGCCTACCAATTCGGAGTTTATCGCTATGATTGCCGACCGACTTCGGTTGGAAAACCGTCCCGCACCCCACAATGAAATGAGCGTGCACTATTGATATAAAAAATCAAACAGGGAGAGGATTTCCTCTCCCTGTTTTCATCGTTTATTCTTGATTGTTTTCGGCGGAGTCTTCCGATTCCACGTAAACGTAGGTATGTTGGAGCATGTTAACGTGGCCGTCGATTTTTCCGGCTTCTTCACCGGTGACGGTGAGAAGATAATTGCCTTCAATCCCCTCAAACGTTTTGTCCGATTTTACCAAGTTTGCCGCCAAGGTAATCGTTCCCCCTTGGGCAACGGCGTGGTAAGAAGGCGTGTTGTCCCAAATGCACCCAAAGACCGAAATTTCAGGGCTATCAGATGCGGAAATCGTGGTTTGGAAGGGTGCGGTGATAATGCCTGCCCGCAGTTCCACCGTTCCCTTTTGGGCGTGAACTAAGTTTCCAAGCAAAGAGGTTCCCGTGGCGATAATTCCTTGCAAGGCGGCGGTTCCGGTCATGGTCTGCGTCCCGTTGAAAAACAAGGTATTTCCTCCGGCGCCCGATTCCGAAAATCCCACAGCGGTCATCGACAAGTCTCCCGTATGGGCGGCTTCGATGCCCTCAGTAATGCTTCTCAGATTAACGAGGGTTGCGGACAAAGTCGTGTCTCCTACGAGTTTAATTGCCTTTTGCAGATAATTTCCGCGGTATCCCGACAGGGTCGCCGAGGCGTTTTCCAAGCGGATTCCCACGGCGCCGAAAGAACGCGCCGAGTCGTTGACCGTTACGTTGTGCAAGGTAATCCCCTTGGTGTTTTGTAACAGAATGCCCGTTTGCGTGCCGTTGACGGTGACGTTTTCTACCACGGCGTTTTCACCGCCCGTCAGCCAAATGCCGCGGCTGGCGGTAATATTGACCCGATGAATCCGCACGTCGGCGTACAGGGAAGAGATGGCGTAAGTGTTAACCGAATCCGAAGGGATAAATCCTTGGCGGATTTCTACGTCTTCCACCGAGGCTCCCGGTTGCAGTTCAATTAAGGAAAAGTCCGTGGTTTTTTGAAGTTCAAAACTCAGTACGGTGGAATAATTGCCCGAACTTCCCACTCCGATCAGTCGCGTCGATTCGGGAACGTTGATAATGGATTTGAATCTATAAATGCCCTCGGGAAGAAAGACGGCGGCTTTGGTTTTGATTGCCTCGTCAAAGGCTTGTTGAAGGGCGGCGGAATTGTCTTCCGATTGGGGAGAGACACCGAAGTCTCTCGCGTTGATTACCGTGTTTCCCGAAAGGGTACGTTTTGTTTCCTTGAGAGAAGACACGGTGAGGTTTTTGGTGATTTTTGCGTCTGACTCGGGAACGGCAAATAACAACTGCGACGATTCCGCAATGGCGTCGGCGTTGTAAAGAATCCCGAAGGCGTTTTGTCCCAAGATTACTTTTTCGTTGGCACTTTTGAAGGTGGGAGAAACGGCAAGGAAGGTATCGTCCTTCATCTCAAAACAGACGTTCCACCACGTGCCGAAATTACAATGGTAAAAGGATACGAAGGAGTGATTGTCTGCCTTCACTACGGTTTTGGGAAGTCCCGCAAAGGTGCAGTTGGAAAAGATTACGGGAGATGCCACCTGTGAGGCAATCTCTACCGTGTCGGCCCCCGCCTCGCTGTCGGGGCGTAGGGTACTGTCGGCAACGCAAAGCCCCGATTTTGGCAAAGATTGAACGTAAAGGGGACGTTTTGCAGAAGAAATCGAGACTTCTTTTGCAAGCAAAATGCTGTCCTGTTCCTTTGGCACGTTGTAAAGAATCCCCACCGAGGCGTCTTCCACGGAGATGCGGTTTAGGGTCACGTCGGTGACTTTTTCCAAAATGATTCCGTGCATTTTTTCTTGCAGATAAGCCGTCAGAGCGGGATATCCCTTTCCGTCGGAAAAAGCGGACGGCGCATAGTTCAGCCAATAGGTGGGGGAGATATGACAGTCTTCCACCGTGACAAATCGGTTGTTGTCGGTGACTAAAATTCCGTAATCCAAGGGGGAAATCCAAAGAGACGAAAGCGTCACGCTTCCTCCTCCGGTTATGCAGATGCCGTGGTAGGAATTCAGGAGCGTTATCTGTTTTAGGGTGTTGGTTCCCGCGCAATAGACGGTGGCGGGATATTCAATAATTTTTTCCGGCGATTGGCTTTCGTAATAAACGGTGATTCCCACCAACGAAGCCTCGTTCTCCAATGTTAAAAAGGGAGATTTTTGTACGGTTTTGCTGTCGGCGACCAAAAGAATGGTTTTTCCGCCGTCGGACAGATTAGAGTTTGGAGCGGAAAAATCTCCCCGCAACGTGACTCCCGAAGGAATCGTTATGGGTTCCGTGATGCGGTAGACCCCTTGGGGAAGATACACCGTTCCTCCCGCTTCTTTGGCGTGTTCCAGGCTGGTTTTCAGGAATTTAGTATCGTTGGAAACGCCGTCACCTTTGGCTCCCAGCAAGGTGGGGAAATGGTTTGCGGCAAAGTAGTCGTCTCCCCCCTGGTCGGAGCGCAAGAGAATGGAAACGCCGTCTTGGGCATGATCCAAGGGATTGCGGAGCGTTGAGGTATTGGGTTGAGGGTCGGGCTGAGCCGCAACCAAAGCGATAATTAAGGCAAAAAGGACACACAGAGCGGTCAAAGACGCCGCTCCTACCAAAGCTATGCGGGATTGGGGAGAGAATAGTTTTTTCATAAAATCTCCTCGACAGACCAAGTTGTAGCGAGCCGGACAGAGGCTCCTTTTTTCAAAAAGGTGGAAAGGAGATTGTCCAAAATTTCCTTTGCGGGAGCTCTTGCTACGGTAACTAAGGGGTGATTGAGCAGGATTACGTCGTTTTTCTTGGTATGATGGAAAATTTCCGCCAAAGCGGCAATTTCTTCTTCTACGGTCTTCCCTTGAGAATCATAAAGGACGACGGTCTCTTCCGGACAAAACGATACTTGAGAGGCAATAACCGGAAGACCGGCGGCGGCAAGAACCTGGGTTCTTGCAATGGTTTTCAGTACTTCCGTGCCCCATTCTCCGCCGAAAAATTCCCGAGGTCGGGCGGTCAGGGTGAGGGGGGATTGGGTCGTCGTTCCCGATAATTCTCCCAAATTTCGAATTCCCTTTCCCACGGGACCGTGGGGTGCGGAAGGAAGGGGGAACGTCCAAGAAAATCCTTTTCGTTCTGCCCACTCGGTAAGAGATAAGGCAAAATGGTAAAAGGTCAAGCCTTCTTTTAAGGGCAGAAACGATTCTCGGATTTGAGCCGTCAACGTCCGAAATGCCGCCGACAGGCGGATGACGGCTTGTACCGTTTGTTCCGGTGCGCGGTCTTTCGGCATATCGGCAGAAAAAACGTCTTTTTTCTGAGGGTGCTTTTTCAGATATTTTCCGTCGTCGTTTCCCAAATAACGCAGGTCGGCAACGGTTTGAGCCCCGGTATCGTCGCAATGAATTTGCAAAACGGCTTTTGCGGTGTTGGGGTTCAATAAGGGATAGTTCCCGATTTGTTCCGTCAGTTCCCGTACTGCGGGAGAAGAAGCGTGTTGTCTCAAAAATTCCGAAAAGAAAAACAGACCTCCGGAAGTCGGTGTTTCCGATTTCATTTCTTCTGCCGCCCGACGGAAAAAGTGCAAGTGTTCCATGAGACTTACGGTATTTGCACGTAATGCTTCCAAGGCTTGTTGATAGGTTGTGTCGGCGGGAGCGTCTTTTTCTGTTGCGGCTTTTTCGTACAGTCCTTCCCATTTGCGGCAGACCGATTCACATTTTTCCAACAGAGAGGGGGATTGCAAAAAGTCTTCTAAAATTTCTTTGCGGTAGAGAATATCTTTTCGGTCGGTGCCCAGACTCAACACTTTTTCCAAGGTGGGGCGTGCCGCGTCGTCTACGGGCAGGGGTTCCAAAAACGCCAATAACTCCTTGGAGTATTTTTCTTCCGGCGTGCGGTTTTGGTCTGCAAACAACAGGCTGAAGCGGGGACGTATCTCGGTCATTCCTGTCCCTCCTCTTCCGCCGTCAAATGGTGGCGTTGTAATAATTCTTCCAAGGTTCGGTCGGTTCCCAATTGCAGTAAGGTACAGGGGGGCAAGCGATTGGCTTGTCCTTCCTTTTCCAATACCGAAAGATTGCTTTTACTGCAAATTCGTATGACGCTGCGCACGTTTTTGTCGGCAAGGCGCAGAAGAACTTCTCCCACGGCGACCTCTTCCTGACGGGGAAGCATGGCGTCAAAGAGATGACGGCAAAGACAAAGACCGCTCTCGTCTAATTTTTCCGTGGAGACCCGCTCGTTTTTGTCAAATTCCAGCACGTTAACGGGAGAAATTTGTCCTTCTTGTGCAAAAATCAATCCCCCCGCCGAGGCAAAAATATGAGCAAATTCCACGGCGTTGGCGTAAGCTTCACTGTCGGGTCCGCAGACTACCGTCACGTGCTTCAAAGGAGATGCGACGTAATCTGCCGTTGCAACGGTGTCTTGAGCCGTAGGATAGGCAAGCCCGGAAATTTCAGAATAAAACCCCGGTTTTCGGAAGAGGGGGCGGCACAGAGGGTATCCTTTCTCCCGAGCCTTTTTATAAATTTCGTTTGCAGTGATAAATCCCAGCGCTTCTTGGCTGAGACGCAGAATTTCTTCGGTGCCGGCGTCGGCGTAAGCTTGAGTAAATTCTTCCAAGAGACGGCTCAGTTTTGAATCCCGACGAATGATTCCCGTTAAAACGGCAATTTCCATGTCCGTATAAGGGCGCTTTTTTGCAACTTCTTCGGAAAGAGAAGCACCGAATTCTTCCAAGACCTTGCTTACCGAAGAATAAACTCCTTCGGCAGGGGTCCATTCTTTGCGCAGACGGACGGTGGGTTCTCCGTCAAAGGGGTTGCCTACCACCAAGGAAAAACCGTAGGAAAATCCCATGGCGCGAATCAGTTCCGCAGCTTTTCCTTTTAATTCTTTGTATTCAAAACTTTCTGCATAATTGCGGCAGAAAAGAAAGCACCGTTTTGCTGCGGCGCTTTGGGGTACGACGGCGGAAAGGACGTTGCAAAAACGGTCGAACCGTTCCGCAAAATCCTGAAACGCCGTTACGGTCTGTAATTGACTGATTTCTACGGTTCCCCCCGAACGGATAAAATGCTCTTGGGGGATATTCAGGTGGGAAAGCTCCCGAAAAATTTCTTCCAACGCGGGAGAAGAGAATAATTCTTCCGCCAATTCCGCCCGATAATTCAGCACCTCGGGATCGGCGCAAGACGTGGAAAACAAGCGCAAAAACACCTCCCGCTGACGTTCACTGCAAAAGAAGGATTTGGGAAGGCTTTGCAGTATTCCGCCGTCGGTCAAGGTGCTTTGGTCGTATTCTTTTCCGTCGGGAAAGCGAAGGCTTACAAACATGGAAGGTCTCTCTTTCGTCGTTGGTTATACCGTTCCTGCGGGGGGTGCCAGGTCTACGATGGTCTGACACAGTTGGTCGTATCCGATGCCGGCGGCTCTTGCCTCTTGAGGCAGAAGACTGTTGGGCGTCATACCGGGCAAGGTGTTGGCTTCCAAGCAATAGAATATTCCTTGGCTCGGTTCCAAAATAAAGTCGATACGGCAATAACTTCCCAGGCGCAACACCTGAGATACCCGCTCCGCCAGACGTTGAACGTCAGCGGTTTCGGCTTCGGTCAGTTGCGCGGGGCAAATTTCTTCCGTCGCCCCTGCCTGATATTTGTTTTTGTAGTCGTAAAATCCGGTTTTGGGAATAATTTCAATGGGGGGAAGGGCTTTCCCGTCCAAGATTCCCACGGAAAATTCTCTGCCGGGGATTTTATCTTCAATCAAAATAAGGTCTTCATACTTTTTGGCTTCTTCCAAAGCCTTTTTCAGCTCTTCTTTCGTGTGAACGATGGAAATTCCCACGCTGGAGCCACAAGAACAGGGCTTGACGACGCAGGGAAGAGATACCTTAGGAACTTCGTCTTTGGACAGGTTCAAGGTGATTCCGTCGGCGGTGGGAATTCCTTCCGCGCGCAACAATTTTTTTGTAATATCTTTATCCATGGCGAGAACGCAACCCACGTGGGTTGAGCCTGTGAAGCGAATGTTTTCTGCTTCTAAAATGGCTTGCATCTGTCCGTTTTCCCCCATAGCTCCGTGGAGCGCCATAAAGACAATGTCTGCATGACGGCACAGGTTCAACACGTTTTTTCCAACGAGAGAACCTTGATAGGCGTGTTTTTTCAGTTCGTCCAGGTCGGGTGCGATTTCGGGAACTTTATAGGAATATTCTCCGTCTCCTTCCTTGCGAAAGAGGGAGTCTACGTCAGTATTTTCGGGAAAATCCATTCCCAAAAAGGCGTCAACCAACAATACGGAATGTCCCGACCGCATCAGTGCGTTGGCAATCAGGCTTCCCGAAGAAAGGGAAACGTCACGCTCGGGAGAATATCCCCCCGCAAGCACTACGATTTTCATAGGTAGGTCTCCTAACGGTTTATTTCAGTTTGATGAATCCGTAAACGTCGCCGGATTTAACCCATGCAATGGCGCTTTCGGTAAAGTCTCCGACTTCGGTCCATTTCATGCCCGAAAGATCCTTTCCGGTGCGGTCAATAAATCCCCATTTTCTTCCGTCGCAGACGGCGGCGATTCCAATGCAGAAATCCGATGCATTTTCATATTGGGGCGCAATCACTTCATTTCCGTCGGTATCAATGTAGCCGAACTTCCAGCCGGTTGCCGTGGAAAAACCGATACGGGCAAGCCCCGAGCTGGTGAAAGAATACGCCTTTTCAAAGATGTTTTCGGTAATAACGTTTCCTTTGGTGTCAATGTAAGTGTACGCTTTATTCTTTTCTACCAAGGCGCGACCGTAAACAAAGCTTTCCGCATTGTCCCACGTCGGCGGGATTTTGAAATCACCCTGATTGTCAATAAAGCCGTACGGTTTAGTATATTCCTCACAGGCAGGAGCAAGACCTTCGGAAAAATTCTTTGCATCGTACCACGCAAAATCCAAGATCTTCCGTCCGGTCACGTCAATATATCCCGTGTTGATCCCTTGGGTTGCGTCTCCGTAAAATACGGGGATCAATCCTTCGGAGGGCGAGGCGCTGGTTCCGTAAATAAATTCGGTGACGGCAGTTCCGGTCTTATTGATAAATCCGTAGCGGTTTCCTTGTTTTACACAGGCAATGCCGTCTTGAAAAGAAGAGGCTTCCCCGTAAAGGAAATCAATGACTTTGTTTCCTTGTTTGTCAATATATCCGTAAGAATTTCCTTGGCGGACAAAGGCAAGATTTTCCGAAAAGGCGTAGGTCGATTCGTAAAGGCAGGGAATCACCAACGCTCCGGTTTTGTCAATAAAACCCCATTTTCCGCCGCTTTGAACTGCCGCAAGCCCTTCGGAGAAGGAAAAGGCTCCGTCGTATTTAGGCTCTACGACAACGGTCCCCTCACTGTCAATGAAACCCCATTTCCCGTCTTTTTTGACGGCAGCCATGTTTTCGGAAAAGTCTTTTACGCCGTCCCAACGTCCTTCCAAGGTGTAAAAATACTCGTTGTCAACGGTTGCAAATCCCCTTCCGGAGAGCAAAACCACCGTTACGACGATTGCTGCCGCAAGGAGGATTCCCGCGGGAATCAACCAAAGGAAAACACGCTTTTTCATACAAAAACTCCTTAAACATAGTTATACATTATAATAATACCACATTTTTTCAAAAAAAGCAAGAGGGTTTTTAAAATAAAGGCAGAGAGGGTATATTTTTTTTTCTTTTGGGAGAAAATAGGAAAAACAATGACGTAAAGGAAGGGCACTTTTATGTATGTAAAAATTAAAAAAACGACTCTTATCGTCTTTTCCGTATTGGCGGGATTGACCGTTGTCGGTTTGTGTGCCGCCATTTTGACTCTGAACACTCTGCACAACGGTCAAAAGTCGCGCTATGAAGAAGAAGTTGCGGCGGGGTGGCGGCAATCGGTTTCGGAATTTGCGGGAGCGTTGTCCGATTTGGAAATCGACCTGCAAAAGGGATTGTATGCGTCGGGAGATTATCAGACGGTCTCTTGGGCGGCTCAGGTGTTTTCCGAGGCGGGTGCGGCGCGCACGGCGTTGGAAACTCTGCCCGTCTTTGAACTTCGGTTAAAGGGTACCGAGACCTTTTTGAACCAGGTAGGGGAATATACTTTGGAGATGGCGCGCAAGCAGTTGCGGGGAGAGGCGTTGACCGAAGGGGAAGAAAAAACCCTCAAAACTTTGGCGTTGCGAGCGCAACAGTTGGCAGACGAAGTCTTGATGCTGTCGGAACGGATTTCCGACGAAAACCCCGGCTACGAAGAAATGCAGAAATTATTGCTTCCTTCTCAAGAGGGGGAAGACAAGACCGAGTTTGAGTCTTTGGAAGATATTTTTTCCGGGGACAAGCCTTTGACTTACGACGGCGAACATTCCGCTTGGAGAGAGACCCGGACGTCGGAATGGCTGAAGTCTCTAAAAGAAGCGGACAAGACGCAATTAAAGACGCTCGGGGCAAAATATCTTTCGGTCAAGGAGGAAGAATTGACGGAAGAAAGCCGTTTTGACAGTCCCTTTGCCTTTCGGGAATACCGTAACGGAGATAAGGTCGTCGCTCTAACGGAGCAGGGCGGAATGTTGTACGGATTCCGTAATCTGCGGGACGTTTCCGAAAGTAAGTTGTCGGTGGAAGACGCTTTGACTTTGGGAAGTGAGGGGCTGGCGGAATTGGGCTACGAGCATATGGAACCCATCAGTTGGGAGACGGTGGAAAACACTTTGACGGCGGTGTACGTCCTTCGTCAAGAAGGAGTTTTGGTCTATTCCGACCGCATCACTGTCACCATGGCTCTGGACGACGGACAGTTTATGACGGTGAATGCCATAGAATATCTCCTTGCCCACGACCCGATGCGGAATTTGTCTACCACCGTTTCCAAGGAAGACGCCATGCAGGTCTTGCGTGATGATTTGGTGGTGGAATCGGTGGAGTTGGCTTCGGTTCCCGGGGGAGACGGAAAAGAAGTGGTTTGCTGGCAGTTTACCGTTCACGATGATGCCGAGATGCAGGTGTTGATTTTTGTTAACGCCAACACGAAGGTGGAAGAAGAAATCCTGATTTTAGTAGAAGACGATGCCCGCAGAACCGCCATATAAAATGCAAAATAAGGGGGCAGTTTCAATTGAAACTGCCCTGAAATTTTATATTTCATTCACGACGTTGACGATTTTTTGGATCAATTCGGGGTCGAAGTCCTCAAAGGTCGTCGTTTGAATTTCTTTCCCGGTGATGGTGCGCAACCAAGTCGCCGCAACGGCAAACTGACCGTAATCCAAAGACAGGTGGAATCCGTCTCGGCAAAGGGACCACCCGCCGTTTTTATAATCAAACTCCGGCAGGGTTTCTCGCAAGGTTTGAATGACCCGGCCCGCCGGAATCCGTGTTGCGTCTATGGATCGAGCTGCGGTTTTGCTTGCTTTTTCGATACACCGATACATATGGTCTTGATCGTTGTTGTATTTTGCAAAATCTCCGTGCTTCGAGTCGGTTTCGTACGCCCAGGTTTGATGAAAATACAGGTTCGCTTCGGGGCAAACTTTTTTTATGACCGAGACCAATTCGGAAAGATAGGGTTCATAACTTTCATAGATTCCGCTGAAACCGCTTCTCTGCTGCACCGTGATAATGTCCCACGGTTTCAGCTTCAGCGCCTCCGTGATGCTGATCTTTCCTTCGCTGTCGTTTCCGTTTGGCTCAAAATCATAAGAAGAAAGATTATTTTTCAGGTTGCTATAGTGCATTTCCAAACTGCAACCGCCGATGTATAAATTGACCGTTTCCAGGGAAACTCCTTGGGTTTTTGCCAATTTATGAAGCCATTTATGTGCATCTTGAGAAAAACTGTTTCCGATGGATAAAAGTTGCATGACGTTCCTCGTTCAGACGGTTTTTATTTATTTTCTTCGTGAATCTGAAATCCGTTCCCCAAAACTTCCGTGGCGTCGGAGACGATGAGAAAAGCGTTGGGGTCGGCGGCTTTGACGGTCTGCTTGAGGTGGAACAGTTCATAACTGCGTACCACCACCAAAACAAGGTTTCTCCCCGTTTTGGTGTATCCTCCTTCTGCGTCCAAGACAGTAGCGCCCCGGTTGACGTCTCGCAAAATCCCTTCCACAACCGCTTGCTTTTTATCCGTGATAATACTGACGCTCTTTGCCCGTTCCATACCGCTTAAAATGGTATCGACCACGGTGGTGGAAAGCCAGATGGTAATGGCAGAATATAAGACCGACCACAGATCTCGGTAAATGATGGCGGAAGCGGTGACGATCAAAATGTCGATGGTCAAGATCACCTTGCCGTAACTGATTCCCCGAAACCAGCCTTTCACGAGTTTTGCCAAAAGGTCGGTGCCTCCCGTTGCCATGCCGCGGCTGTAAATCATACCAAGTCCGATGCCGGACAAAACGCCCCCGGCGATTGCCGCAAGCAATTTGTTTTCCGTGAAGATGGGCAAAAATCCCACCGTGTCCAAAAAGACGGAGACCAATACGGTGGCAAACACGGTTTTAATCAGAAATTTTCGTCCTAATCTTTTCCAAGAAAGGAAAAATAAAGGAAGGTTTAGCGCAAAATACGAAATACCCAAGGGAAACCGCCACAAATAATGCAACACGGAGCCGATGCCGGCAAATCCCCCGATGGAAACGTGGTTCGGGTCGATAAACATTCGTATGGCAGCGGCGTACAGAAAACTTCCCACCATCGCGAACAATACGTCCAATGCCAGGTCTTTAAATTTGAATTTCAACTTCATAAGTTCTCCTAAAAATCCCGACGTAGAAGGTCTATGTCGGGAGATTGGATTCGGTTAGGGTTTTATAAATTACGTCAAACAATTCTTCCAAACGTTGGGTCTGTCCCGTCAGATAAAGATATCCGAACAAAGTCTCCAGCCCTGTGGCACGCTTGTATTGAATGACGTCGGAGTTTCGGTGCCCCACGGCGTCGGAATTGCGTCCCCGCTTGAAGATGGATTCTTCGGTTTCCGTCAGCAACGGAAGGATTCCTTCCAATCCGTCGCTTTGAGCTTTTGCGGAAACGAATTGCAGCGCTTGTCTGTGCAACTGACCGTTGGGGCGGTTTTCCTGTAATACTAAGGTTTCCCGAACCAACAACTCATATACGCCGTCTCCCAAATACGCCAAGGTTAGGGGAGAATACTGCTTTGCGGCGGATTCGGAGATGGGGTGGTCGTTTTTCAGCATATTACAGTTCCCTTCGGTTTTCAATGGCTTTTGCCAGGGTCAGCTCGTCGGCGTACTCCAAATCGCCTCCCACGGGAAGTCCGAAGGCAAGGCGGGAGACTTTTATGTCCATGGGCTTGAGAAGTTTGGAAAGGTAAATTGCGGTGGCGTCTCCTTCCACCGTGGGATCGGTGGCTAAAATAACTTCCCTAATGGGATGTTCTGCCACGCGAATCAGCAATTCTTTGATTTTTAAATCGGCGGGACCGATGCCGTCCATGGGAGAGATGGCTCCGTGGAGAACGTGGTACAATCCCTTATATCCGTGGGTCTTTTCCACCGCCATTAAATCAGCCGGCGTTTGCACCACGCAGACGATGTTCTGATCTCTTGACGGGTCGGTGCAGATGGGACAAAGATCGCTTTCCGTAAGGTTTTGACAGTCTTTGCAATATTTGACCGATTCTTTTGCCCGCAAAATGGCGTCGGCAAAGGCTTTTGCTTCCCGCTCCGGCATGTTGAGGATATGGAACGCCAGCCGTTGCGCCGATTTCCCGCCAATGCCCGGCAATGCCCGAAAATGTTCGGTCAATTCTTCTAAGGAGTTAAAACGATAGGTCATATCAGAATCCGGGAATGTTGGGCAGGTTCAATCCGGCGGTGAGTTTGCCCATTTCTTCCGCATTGGTGGATTCCACCAACTCAATGCCTTGGTTGACGGCGGTGATCAAAAGATCTTCCAACATTTCGGGTTCTTCTTTGGCGTCGTCCAACAGGTCGGGATCGATCTTGATCTCCAAGATCTCCTTGGTTCCTTTGATTTTTACCTTGACGGCACCGCCGCCGGCGGAAACGTCGTATTCCCGATCGTTGAGTTCTTCTTCCATTTTTGCGGAATTCGCTTGAAATTCCTGTAATTGTTTCATCATTTCCGCTTGGGTATTTTGTTTGGGGATCCGTACTTTCATGGTTGTTCTCCTAATCTTCGTATTCGGGGATCTCTTCTTCAAAGTCAAAGAGATTTTCTTTTTGCAAATAATCCACGGTGGCGTGGGGAATGTATTTATCGGCGGTGCAGTTTTCAATCTTGACGGTATATCCTTCTTTGCGGTTTTCCGCCAAGGCGTCTTTGATCAGTGCCATACATTCGGGAGTTTTGATGTCTTTGTAATCCTGTTGATCTTCGGCGATTACAAGAATGGTATGCCCCTGATATACTGCGGGGACGCGTTCCAGAAGGAAGCCTAAGATCCGATCGGTGCGGCTGACGGAGTGCGCAATGTCTCTCCATGCGTCCAAGGGCGTCCAACCGTCTACAAAATGCTCGGAAGCCGTTTCGGGCTTAGGAGATTCCGGTTTTGGTGCGGGGGTTGGTCTCTTTTCCGGAGTCGCGGACGATGCCGGTCTTATGGGTTCTTCCGGGATTTCATAACTTCCGGCAGAAGATACCGATGGGTCGGCAAAGGGATCGTCAAAAACGGGCGCCTTTTTGACCGGTGTCTCGGTTTTTTGTGCCGGGGGCGTCGGGGGTGTTGAAACCGG
>JAZSJP010000087.1:0-2903 GCA_045534395.1 Eubacteriales bacterium
GTGCATAAAAAGAGGAGCAAGACCAAGGTCTTGCTCCGCGGGGTTTTTGTTTAATTGTTCGCTTTCGGTCTTTCTCCATGACTTACGTGATACGAGTAAATAATGGAGCACAGCATTGCAGGTAAAAATCCAATGAGAATATAGATCCCAAAGGGTTCAATCTTGATGAAAGAAAGTGCTTTGTCCGTTGCGTAAGCAAACAGGGTGCAGAGAACAAAATAATAGGCAAAATACAGAAGTAAATTCTTTTTCATGCCGATATATTTCCCTGCGGCGCAAACACCCTGCATCAACAGATGCATTGCCGTTCCCAATAAAAGGGTGATTCCCGCAAAGGTTAAAACCTGCAAGAAGGTCATATCGGGAATATAGGTTTCCTGATAATAAAAGTTGTAGGGATATAATACGGCAGTTACCCAATATCCGCCGATGCTGACAATCCAACACAGAAACGTGCGCAGTTTGAACAAATCTTTCATAGGGTAATCCTTCTCAAAAGTGATATAAGACAGTATACCACATTTTTTGGAAAATGTCAAGGTGAGATGTGTTTTTATTCTACCTTATTTTCCAAGTTTCCGCTGGAAGAATTTCACGATTTCCACAATGGGAATGACGATGACGGCAAGCCCCATGGCGGTAAAGTATTCTCCCATGGAAACGGTGGTGAATTCAAAGATATCCTTCAGGAAGGGAACGTAGATGACTGCAGTTGTCAGAACCAGGGACGCCAGCATAGCACCGAACAACAAACCGTTGTGGGTCTTCAGCGAGAAGATGGATTTCCGTTGCGAGCGCATATTGAAGGAATGGAAGATTTCTGCCATAGACATGGTCAAGAACGCCATGGTAACGCCGTGTTCGGGATCCCCGTGAGATTCCACGATTCCCAAGAAATAGGAAGCCAAGGTCAGGATCGAAACCAATAATCCCTGATAAACCACGTCAAATCCAACACCGCCGGAGAAAATACCCTCGTTGGAATTGCGAGGATTCCGGTTCATAATATCCGGTTCTCCTTTTTCTACGCCCAAAGCCAGAGCGGGGAAGGTGTCGGTAATCAGATTGATCCACAGAATGTGAATGGGGTGAAGAATGGTAAAGCCCAACAGAGTTGCTGTAAAAATGGAAATGACTTCACTCAGGTTGGATGCCAAAAGGAATTGGATCGCCTTACGGATATTATCGTAGATCTTACGACCTTCTTCCACGGCGGTAACGATGGTGGAGAAATTGTCGTCGGCAAGAATCATATCCGCTACGTTTTTGGTAACGTCGGTTCCGGTGATTCCCATGCCGATTCCGATATCGGCACTCTTAATGGAAGGTGCGTCGTTGACGCCGTCTCCGGTCATGGCGGTGACTTTTCCTTTTGCTTTCCATGCCTTTACGATGCGAACCTTGTGTTCCGGCTGAACCCGAGCGTAGACCGAGTAGCGTTCTACCACACTTTCGAATTCTTCTTCGGAAATTTCGTCCAGCTGCGCCCCGGTAATGGCTTGAGACGCATCGGTGAGAATGTTCAATTCTTTTGCGATGGCAATGGCGGTGTCGATATGGTCTCCGGTAATCATTACGGGACGGATCCCCGCGGAACGGCAGGTTTCAATGGCTGCCTTGACTTCGGGACGAACCGGGTCGATCATTCCGCACAATCCGACGAAAGTCAGATCTTTTTCCAAATCTTCCGGCTCGTAAGAGGAAGGTTCTGTGCTATGAGGTTTCATTGCCAAGGCAAGAACGCGCAGGGCACGGTCGGACATTTCCTTCTGAGCGGAAAGAATTTCTTGTTTCAATTCTTCCGTCATGGGAACGCGGGTTCCGTTCTTCAGAACCGCGGTGCAATGGGAAAGGATAATGTCGGGCGCACCTTTGGTATATTGTACGATACCACCGGTAGTTTTGTGGACGGTGGACATCATCTTGCGGGAAGAGTCAAAGGGAGCTTCTCCGATGCGGGGAAAAGTTTCTTTTAATTGAGGCTTCTTCAGGTTCAGGCTTGCGGCGTAATTGACCAGAGCACATTCCGTCGGTTCCCCTTCGGTTCCGTGTTCCGTCCATTCTGCGTCGGAGCAGAGTGCCATACCTTCCGCCAACAAGGCTTCGTTTTCACCGAAGTGGTCGACTACGGTCATTTTGTTTTGGGTTAAGGTGCCGGTCTTATCGGAGCAGATGACTTGGGTACAGCCCAACGTTTCTACTGCAGTCAACTTGCGGATAACGGCGTTTCTTTTGGACATTTTGGTCACGCCGATGGAAAGGACGATGGTAACTACCGTTGCCAAGCCTTCGGGAATTGCGGCAACGGCAAGGGATACGGCAATCATAAAGGTATCCAGCATCATCATCCAATTGATGGCGTCGCCGGCAAAAATTACGTTCCAATCTTTCAGAATGGTAAAGGCAAAAATGAATACGCAGATACCCAAAACCAACCAGGTCAGAATCTTACTGAGTTGAGCAAGTTTCTTTTGAAGGGGCGTTTGTTCGTCTTCCGCCTGAGACAGGGCAGAGGCGATCTTGCCCATTTCCGTATCCATACCAATGGCGGTAACGACGGCTTTTCCGCGTCCGTAGACCACGGTGCTGCCCATGTACGCCATATTTTTGCGGTCGCCCAAGGGGCAGTCTTTTCCGCTTTGAGGCAGAACGTCGGAGATTTTGGTGATGGCGTTGGATTCTCCCGTCAGCGCCGCTTCTTCCACTTTCATGGATGCGGATTCCAAAACGCGCACGTCGGCGGGAACGGCGTCCCCGGCTTCCAATAAGATTACGTCGCCAACCACCAAATCTTCACTCTTGACGTGAATCATTTCTCCGTCACGTAAGACCTTCGACGTGGCGGCGGTCATTTCTTTCAGGGCTTCCAAAGCTTTTTCCGCCTTGCTTTCCTGAATGACGCC